>CAZWIK010000001.1:0-22823 GCA_964633895.1 uncultured Enterobacteriaceae bacterium
CGTTCCTCTCCGTCATCGTTCCCGTGTTCAACGCCTCGCGGTTTCTCCGCGAGTGCCTGGACAGCCTGCGCGCGCAGACGTTCGCGGACTGGGAGGCGCTCTGCGTCGACGACGGCTCGACGGACAATTCGCCCGCGATTCTCGAAGAATACGCGGCGAAAGACCCGCGGTTCGTCGTCGTTTCCAAGGAAAATTCCGGTTACGGGGCGACGGTCAATCTCGGCGTCCGGCGTTCCCGCGGAGCCTACGTGACGGTTCTCGAGCCGGACGACGCGCTCGCTTCTTCAGATGCGTATTCTGCGCTCGCCGCAGAAGCGTCCCGTTCCCGCGCGGACGTGGTCAAGGGCGACTATTTTTTTTATTGGAGCGACGGACGGCGCCGCCTCGCGGACGCGCTTCGGGCGTGTCCGAAAAACGTTTCCCTGAACGCGCGGGAATGCGGCGCGCTCTTCGCGCTTCCGCTTTCCGTGTGGAGCGCGTTTTACCGCGCGGGATTTCTCCGCGGGAACGCACTGCGCTTCAACGAAACGCCGGGCGCGTCGTTTCAGGACAACGCGTTTTCGTTCAAGGTGTTCGCGTCCGCGGAAAGCGTCGTTCTGCTCGACGTTCCCGTCGTGAATTACCGTCAGGACAACGCGGCTTCGTCGATAAAATCGCCCGAGAAAGTGTTCTGCATCGCGGACGAAATTCATGAGATCGAACGCTGGCTTGCGGAACGCCCCGCTCTGCGCGCGCGCTTCGCCTACGATTTCTTCCTGTTCAAATACAAGGTGTATTTCGCGAATCTGAACCGCATTCCTCGGGAACGCCGCGCGGAATTTTTCGCGCTCTTCGTCGGGGAGTTCCGCTCTGCGCGGGAACGCGGCGAACTTCCCGCCTCGCTGTTCCCGCGCCTCGGCAAACGGCTTCCCCTGCTGCTGGATTCGCCGAAAACGTTCCTGTTCTACGCACGCCTCCGCGCCGCATTCGACTCTTTCAGAAAATTCAAAAAAAACTTTTTTTTGCACAAAAATGACGATCAACAAAAAATTAAGAATCAAATTGCATGACTTCGGCGTTCGCGTCGCCGCTGCATTCATTTTTAACACTTCTGCGCGCAGACGTTTTCGGAAACGGCTGCTTTGGGCGAAAAAGAAACCGAAACAGACGCGCGTAAATGAATTCGAAACGTGGCGGCTGATTTCTCGTTTCGCAGAGAAAAACGCTTTCAGCAAGTTGTCAAAAATCGAATTTTCTTCACCGCGCGCGGCTCGCATCGGCGTTTTTTCAATCTTGCCGGACGCGGAAGGTCCGGCGCGGATTCAGCAAAAGGCTTGCGCAAAACTCATGCAGGTTCTCGATTCCGTTTGCCGCGGGAATGGGTTGAAATATTGGTTCTGGTATGCGTCGTTGTTGGGCGTTTATACGCGGAACGGTTTCGTGCCGTGGGACGACGACATCGACATCTGCATGTTGCGGGAAGACGTGGAAAAACTTGCTGAAATTCTCGGCGAGTCTTCGGAATACAATCTTTCCGTCGTTTACGATCAAAAAGTGCTTTGCAAACAATACCGCTTTCATTCACGAGACGAGAGACTGCCGTATTTCGTCGATATCGGCGTTTGGGAACGCGCGTGCGAAACGACGCCGGAAACGGAAGCGCGGTTGCAGACGTTGCGCGCTACCCTCGAAAACGAACTCAAATCAATGAAGAAAGAGCTTCCGTATTGGTGGACGCGTCACAAACTCTCGGTGCAAGATGCGATCGGGGCGCATCAGAAGGAGGACATTTCTTTTTCGATGCAGGACAAAGAAAAGAGCCGGGAGGAAATGAAGAAAATCGAAGACGTTTTTGAAAAATACAGACAAATCGCAGAAAGGGAAGGCATTTTCAGCAAATCCTCAATTTCTGCGTCTGTCGCCTACGGTTTTGACAACCTGACGGTCGGGAAGAGAAAAATGCTTTATCCCGCCGAAAAGATTTTCCCTCTAAAAGAAATGCTTTTCGAAGGATTTCCGGTCTTCGTTCCCGCAGATACGGAATTTTTCTTGGATTGTTGCTACGCTGATTGGCCGTTCGTGCCTCGCGATTCGAGCAACGTTCATTCGCATCTCAATTCCAAGTTTTTGAGAAATCCCGACATCGTGAGTGCGACGGAACGATTTGTTGACGAACCTCTGAATGTGTTTTTAGGGGGGGGGGCGGCGCATATTAACGTGCCGTTCCCATAGCATTCGTCTTAATAATTTAGTCTCTTTCTCACGAGAAAACTGCATTGCGTTCCCGCACGGGAACGCAATGCGGTTTTCTTTTGCATTTTCTCGCGTTGCCGTCGCAACAGGGAAGCCCGCGGCACATGAAGGCTTCGATGAAAATTGAAAGTCAAACATTCAATCGGCGCCAATTTGCCGTTCCCGCGAAAAAATTTCAGCAATTACTCTAAGCACAATAAAAAAATGAAACTTCCTCCTTCAAGAAAATTGGCGGCGCGCATTTTGTCCGCGTTCGTTTGGAATCGAGAAGCCAGGCACGCTTTTCGCGACGCGCTGATACACGATTACGCCTCGGAAATTAACGAACTGCGGAAACAATTAACCGTTGCGTGCGAGAACGCCGCCGTATTTCGCGAGGAGACGCAAAAACTTTTTGAGACGATAAAAACGCTCAACGGGGGAACACACATCTCCCGCCCCTCAATGCCTTACTGCATCGAAGGTAAAAACAACCGCGTGTTCATCGTCGAAAAAAACGGGCGGGAACGCCTTCTCGGGAAAGAGGACCGCATTCCCGGAATAGAGATTTCGATTTTCGGAGACGACAATGAAATCCGCATTCACGAAACGAGCAAATTGAACAACGACCGGATCGAAATCGGGAAGGTGAGCCAAAAAAATAAAAACAACGGCGTTAGAATCGAAATCGGCGAGCGAGCGACGATTCACAACATGTATATCCGTTGTCAGTGTGGCGAGCGGCAAAAGTTCGCTTTCGGGTGCGGGAGCCGCATCTGGGGCGGAGAAGTCATCTTGGACGAAGAAAGCGGGTGTCTCATCGGCGACGACTGCAATTGTTCAAACGATATTCATATTTGGGGGAGCGACGGGCACGCGATTTTGGACAAAAACGACACGGCGAAAATCCTGAACGAAGTCGACGGGCCGATTACAGTCGGCGACCACTCGTGGATCGGACAATCTGTCCGTCTGCAGAAGGGCGCGCGCATTCCCGCGAACTCAATCGTGGGTGCGGGCGCAATCGTGACGAAAGCTTTCGCGGAAGAATTTACCGTGCTCGCCGGCGTTCCCGCGAAAGTCATCAAGCGCGGAGTCATGCGCGATCCGCTGACACGCAACCCGTGGACGATACGCCGCCAAAACGCGCAAAAACACTGATGCGCGGGAAACCAACACCGAAAATACGGAAAGGATATTTTAAAAACATGAGAAAAAACAACGCTTTGCAGATGCCGAAAGTCTCCGTCGTCGTCCCGATTTACAAAGTCGAAAAATACCTGCGCGAGTGCGTAGACTCGATTCTCGCACAGACGCTGACAGACATTGAAGTGATTCTCGTCGACGACGGCTCTCCGGACGCATGTCCGAAAATCGTCGATGAATACGCGACGAAGGACGCCCGCGTCGTTCCCGTGCATCAGCCCAACGGCGGCTACGGGAACGCGGTGAACCACGGCGTGCGGCTCGCGCGTGGCGAATACGTCGGCATCATCGAATCCGACGACTGGATCGAGCCGACGATGTATGAAAAACTTTACACTGCCGCGAAGAAAAATGATGCGGATTTGGCGAAATGCAATTTTTTCGTTTACAATTCTGCGATGCCCGTCGGTTCCCGCGACGCGCCTTGGCGTCCCCGTGAACAAGATTTGCGCGAAGCGCCGGACGGCGCGTTCAATCCCGTGCGCGATTATCCGCAGATTTTCCATTTCCATTCGTCGCTTTGGTCGAACTTGTATCGTCGCGACTTTTTGAAAAAAATTCCGATTTTGGAAACGAAAGGCGCGGCGTATCAAGATTTTCCGTTTATCATGGAAGTTTTGTCGCGCGCGGAACGCATGGTCGCCGTCAAAGAGGAACTCGTGCATTACCGCATGGAAACGGGGCAAAATTCGTCAACAATGGGCGATGTCGGAGGCGCAAAATGGCTTCGCATGGCGGAAATGTCAATTGTCGCGCGCAATGTGCTTTCCCGTCTCGGCACACTCGAACGCGTGAAAGAAAACTTTTACTATCACGCGTTGATCGCGAATTTTATCCACGTCGTCAATTCAAGCGGAGAAACGCGCGAAAAATATTTCTCTTTGCTGCGGGAATGCTTCGCGCTGTTGAAAAAAGACAGAAACTTTACCTTTAAATATTTTGCTCCACACGACAAAGCGTTGTTACAAGATATTCTTGCGGGAAACAGCTCGAAAAGCTTTTTGAAATTTTTCCATGCGCGCAAGCGAAACTACTTTCGCCTCAATATCCGACGGGAACGCATAATCGTCAAACTCGGCGCGTTCGAGCGCGTAATCCCGCTCAGGAGAAAAACCGATCGGCGTTGACTGACGCGCCTTCCGCATATCGCTGACGAGCGTTCCCGCGCGCGGGGAAAGGCGGCGGCGGTTTTTTCACAAGCTACGGAAATTGACGACGCCGTTCGCGGGAACGACGCGGAACTCGACGTCTTTCGCGAAACGCACGCGAAACTGGCGCGGGACGGACACGAAGACGCGATGCGGGATTTCGACGAAAAATTTCTCGCGCTGCGGAAAAAACTCATCGCGGAAGAACACGATTTCTGGCTCTCGCTTTCGACGCCGTATCCGTTTCTCGACGCGATGAAGCCGCGTTTCCGAAGCGCGTTCCCGCCGATTGTCGTCACGACGAAAAATCGCGAAGCCGTGCTGGAAAATTTCGCGCGGGAAAACGTCCGCTGCACTCCCGAGAAAATTCTGGACAAGGCGGACTGCGCGCGCTTCGGCAGCAAACGCGCGCTGATCGCCGATTTTATGGCGCGGGAACGCATCGAACGCGGAATTTTCATCGACGACATTTTGGAAAATATCCGCGACTGCGCCGCGCTCCCGCAACTGCAATGCCTCCACGCGGGCTGGGGCTACTGCGATCCCGCCGCGCCGGGACTTTCTCTTCAAAAAATTTTAAAACTTATCGAAAAATGAAAATCATAGGCATCATTCCCGCGCGCTACGCGTCAACCCGCTTTCCCGGAAAACCGCTCGTCGACATCTGCGGGAAGCCGATGATTCAGCGCGTATTCGAACAGGCGGAAAAAGTGACGGAATTTTCTCAAGTCGTCGTCGCCACGGACGATGCCCGTATCCGCGAGGCGTGCGAACGCTTCAAAACGCCGGTCGTCATGACATCGCCGAACTGCGCTACGCCATGGCATCGCGCGCAAGAGGTCGCGCGACGCATTTCCGCGGATTTTTACATCACGATCAACGGAGACGAACCGTTGATCGAGCCGAACGTCATCCGCGCCGCAATTCCTCAAAGCGTTCCGGCGAACTGCGAATTCGGAACAAACGTCATCACAGAAATGAATGATCCGGCAGAAGTTCTCGACCCGACGAACATTAAAGTCGTCTTTAACGAAAAACGAGAATGCTGTTACATGTCTCGAACCCCGATTCCGTTCCCGTATAAATCAACCAAATTCCGTTACTGGAAACACGTCGGCGTCGTCGGCTGCAACAAACGAATGCTCGATTTCTACGTGAATTCCGAGCCGGGAACGTTCGAGCGAATCGAGGGCATCGATTCGTTGCGTTTTGTCGATTACGGCAAGAAGCTGGTTTTTTCATTAGTCGAAAATGCCGGTTCGCTCTCTGTTGATACACCAAACGACTTGGCGCGCATTCGGGAACGCTTCGCATTGGGAAAAAGTCCGAAAAATTTTTAAAGAAAAACAAAAAAGCGGAGGGATTTCGGAAGCATGAGCCGAATCAAGCTGTTGGATTGCACGCTGCGCGACGGCGGATACGTCAATCATTGGGATTTCGGAGAAAAAACGATCGCCGCCATCGCGGGCGCGCTTTTCGATTCCCGAATAGACGGCGTCGAATTCGGTTTTTTGACGACGGAGCCGGACGATCCCGCGCGGACCCGATTTTCTTCCACGGCGGCGATGGCGGCAGCGTTCCCGAGGGAAAAACCGGCGGGAACGCTCGTGTTCGGCATGGTTGTTTTCGGAAAATATCCCCTCGAACGCCTGTCCCCGCGGGAACGCGGCGGCGTCGACGGCATTCGCGTAACCTTCAAAAAAAACGAACGCAACGCCGCGCTGGATTATTGCCGAAGGGTTCAGGCTCTCGGCTATCTCGTCAGCGTGAATCCCACGGGAGCGGACGCGTATGACGACCGCGAATTTCTCGACGTCGTCGAAGCGGTCAACGCGATGCGTCCGTTCGCGTTCGCGATCGTGGACACGCTCGGCGCGATGAAACGCCGGGACGTCGCGCGGCTGTGCATGCTCATCGATCACAATTTGCACCCCGACATCGCGCTGTGTTTCCATTCGCACAACAATCTGCAGCTTTCGTTCGCCAACGCGCTGGAAGTGATGAACGTCCAAAGCTCCCGCACATTCATCATCGACACCTGCATCTTCGGCATGGGACGCGGCGCGGGCAACCTCTGCACGGAACTGATGATGCGCCACATCAACGACCGGACGCCGGATCGCTACGATCTCATTCCGGTGCTCCGCGTGATCGACGAACGCATCAACCGCATATTCGCGCGCACGCCGTGGGGCTACAGCGTGCCGTATTATCTCGCCGCCGTGAACCGCTGCCACCCGAACTACGCGTCGTATCTGCTGGAAAAACAGACGCTTCCCGTCACGGGAATCGACGCACTGCTGAAAATGATTCCGCCCGCAAGCCGCAACGAATATTCCAAGCCGACGATCGAAGCTCTTTATCTGCAATACCAGACGCACTCGATCGACGACGCCGAAACGCGGGAACGCCTGCGCGCCAAACTCTGCGGGAAAACGCTGCTCGTGCTCGCGCCCGGAAACAGTCTGATTTCCCAAAAAGAAAAAATCGCCGAATTCATTTCGGAAAACAAACCGACGATCATCGCGATAAACACGCTCCCGCCGAATTTTTCTCCCGACTACGTTTTCGTCAGCAACGCGAAGCGTTTTTCGGAACTCTCCGCGGCGGGAACGCAGGTCATTCTGACGTCCAATATCCCAAACCCGCCGCCCGACGCGTTGCGCGTCAATTACGCATCGTATCTGAATGATTCCGAGCTGGCGGACAACGCCGCGCTGATGCTGCTTTCGCTACTGGCGCGGATCGGAATCGCCGAAATTTCGGCGGCGGGACTCGACGGTTTTTCTCCGGAAGAGGAGAAAAATTATTTTTCCCGCGAACTGGTCATCGCCGCGAAACACGAACGCGACGAATCCGCGCAACACAACGAAATCATGCGGGGACAGCTCGCGCGGATTTCCTCTCGGATAAAAATCCGCTGGCTGACGCCTTCCGCATATCGCTGACGAGCGTTCCCGCGCGCGGGGAAAGGCGGCGGCGGTTTTTTCACAAGCTACGGAAATTGACGACGCCGTTCGCGGGAACGTTCAGCTCGACACCGCTGTCGCAGACGACCTGCGTCGAAGCGACTTCCGCGCCGAAAATTTTGCGAAAATAATCCAGATTGCGGAAATATTCGTCGCAGACTTCCGACGCGGATTTGATTTCATAGGCAAAAAGCTTGCCCTCCCGCGTTTCGACGAGATCGACCTCGCGCTGCGCGCCGTCGCGATAAAAAACCAGCCCTTCCGCCGTTTTCCCCTCGGCGAAACGCCGTTTGAGAAATTCCAGCACGACGAGATTTTCAAAAAGCCTGCCGCGCGCGGGGTGCGTCGAAAGCTGCTCCGCGTTCTCGATTCCGAGAAGCACGGCGGCAACACCCGTGTCGTAAAAATAAATTTTCGGTCGTTTTGCGAGCCGCTTGCGAACGTTGCGAAAAAACGGTTCGAGGCGAAACGCGGCGTAGGAGGCTTCGAGAACGGAAAACCAGTTTTGAACCGTCGGCACGCTCACGCCGAGCGCGTCTGCGAAGCTCGTCGCGTTAAATTCGCACCCGACCGCTCCCGCGCAAAGCCGCAAAAATTTGCGAAATGCGGAAAAATTCCGGATTTCCTCAATCTGGCGCACATCCCGTTCAAGATAGGTTTCAATATAGGCGTTGAGCACGTCGAGCGGCGTTCCCGCCGCCCAAACGCGCGGGAAACCGCCGCGGAAAATCAGCTCGTCCGCGCTGAGCGTCCCCGCGCGGGAACGTCCGATTTCCGCCAGCGAAAACGGCAAAAGCTTCATCACAACCGCGCGCCCCGCAAGCGATTGCGTGATGTTTTTCATCAGCAAAAAATTGCTGCTCCCGCTCAAAATGAGGCGTCGGGACGGATGCTCGTCCGCGAGAAGCTGCGCCGCGGAAAAAATTTCGGGAACGCGTTGTGCTTCATCGATAATCGCGCCGCCGTCCGCGCTCGCCGATTCGAGAAAATCGCGCGCGCCGCGCTCGACAAGCCTGCGCGCGGCGGCATCTTCAAAATTAAAATATTTGAATTGCGGGAACGCGCGACGGCACAGCGTCGTCTTCCCCGACTGGCGCGGTCCCGTCAGCGTAATCACGGGAAAATCCGCACACAACGCTTCGATTTTTTGCGTGATTTTGCGTTCGATAAAATCCGGCTCGCTCATGCAGATTTAAAATAATACTTTAATTTTGCATCGCAATAAAATTCCGTTCGCACCGAAATTTTGCGGAACAAAAAAACGGTTAAAAATGCGTGGAATAAAAGCGCGAGGCGAAATTTCGCAAATTTAAACTACTGCTTTAAATTTACAAAAAAGCCTCGCCACGGCAACGCGGAAAAGACCGGAGAAATGCGCACGGGAACGCGGCGCGAAGGCTTCGCGCGTTTTTTTCCCTAACGAAAAACTAACCTCGCGCGAATACGAACTGAACGCGGGAACGGCATAATGCGCGGACAAATTTCCAATTCGGAACAAAAAAAACAGAAAGACACAGCTATGATTAAAGAAATTCTCATCGGCACGCTGGCGGCGGTTTCCGCGACGGTCGCCCTCAACGCGGCGGGAACGCCGACGCTCAACGGCGCGGGAGCCTCCTTCCCCGCTCCCGTTTATCAGCTCTGGACGTATGCCTACACGCAGACGGGCAAGGCAAAGGTCAATTACCAAAGCCTCGGCTCCGGCGCGGGTCTCAGCCAAATCAAGGCGGGAACGGTCGATTTCGCGGGAACGGACAATCCGCTCACGGCGGAAGAACAGGCGGAAGCCGGGCTGATTCAGTTCCCGATGCTCACGGGCGGCGTGGTCGTCATCGTCAACGTTCCCGGCGTGAAGAACGGCGAACTGAACCTGAGCCGCGAAGTGCTCGCGGACATTTTTCTCGGAAAAATCGCGAACTGGAACGATCCCGCGATCGCTGCGCTCAATCCGGATGCGGTGCTTCCGAAAAATCTTCCGATCACGGTCGTGCGCCGTTCGGACTCTTCGGGAACGACGTTCATCTTCACGGATTATCTGAGCAAGATTTCCGGCGAGTGGAAAGAAAAAGTCGGCGCGGGTTCTTCGGTCAAATGGCCAGTCGGCATCGGCGGACAAAAAAATCCGGGCGTCTGCAACAATGTCGCGAAGATCCGCGGGAGCATCGGCTACACGGAATTCACTTACGCGGTCGAAGCCAAGCTGAACTGCGCGCGGCTCGAAAACCGCGACGGGAACTTCGTCGCTCCCGCGGCGAAAAACTTTGCGGCGAGCGCGGCGAACGCGGACTGGGAAAACGCGCCCGGATTTCTGATGATGCTGACGAATCAGCCCGGCGCGGATTCGTGGCCAATCACGGGCGTAACCTACATTCTCTTCCGCAAAGACGCGCCGCGGGAACGCAAGGCGGCGATGACGGATTACTTCAACTGGTGCTTCACCGACGGAGCGGCGTCCGCGTCCCGCCTGAACTACGTGCCGATTCCCGACAACGTCGTGAAGCTCATCCGCGAAAAAGCGTTTTAAACCGAAGCCGCGAAAACGGGACGGCGCGCGGCGGGAACGCTTCGCCGCAGACCGTTCCCGCGAAACGCATTCACGATTTCCGCCATGAACACGGATTCCGCCTTCAAAACGATTTGCCTCGCCTGCGCCTGCGTGATCGGGCTTTTGACGCTGGGCTTTTTCGTGCAGCTTCTCGCGAATTCGCACGAGGCGTGGAGCCGCTTCGGGTTGAGCTTCCTCTGGTCGTCCGAATGGAATCCCGTCGCCGAAAAATTCGGTGCGCTCCCGTCGATCGCGGGAACGCTGCTCACGACGGTTTTCGCGCTCGTCATCGCGCTTCCTCCGGCGTTCGTTTCCGCGCTTTACCTGATGGACGCGCCGCCCGCCGTCGGGCGCGTGCTTTCGCAGGCGATCGCCCTGCTCGCGGCGATTCCGAGCGTCATTTACGGCATGTGGGGGCTGTTCGTCCTCGCGCCGCTGATGCAGACCCGCGTTCAGCCGTTTCTCGCGGAAACGCTGCGCCTCGGCGACGTTCCCGTCCTCGGGCGACGGCTCGTCGGCGACGCCGGATTCAACGGCTTCGGATTTTTCACCGCGGGGCTGATTCTCGCGCTGATGATTCTGCCTTACATTTGCGCCGTCATGCGCGACGTCTTCAAAATGACGCCCGCCGTCCTTCGGGAATCCGCCTACGGAATCGGCTGCACGAAATGGGAATGCGCGAAGGACATCGTGATGAAATTCGGCGTCCGCGGGCTACTCGGCGGCGTCTTCATCGGGCTGGGACGCGCGCTCGGAGAAACGATGGCGGTGCTTTTCGTCATCGGGAATCTGACGAGCGTTCCCGCCGCGCTTTTCGATTCGGGAACGACAATCGCGGCGACGCTCGCAAACAATTTCGCCGAAGCCGACGGACTCCAGCGCAGTGCGCTCTTCGCGCTCGGACTGATTCTGCTCGCGATGTCTTTTTCGATTCAGATCTTCGCCCAGTATTATCTGCACAAGACTTCCGCCAAACGCGGCGAATCCCGATGACGCGCGGGAACGCTCAATATTGAAAAAAAAATATGAAAACGACAAACACAGCGACGCTTCTCCCGACGCCGGCGTTCCCGCACCGCCGTCCGCTCTTTTTCCGAAAAGCGGTCAGCTTCGCCGTATCCGTTTTTTCGACGCTCGCCGTCTCGGTCGCCGTGGGCGGCATGGCATGGGTCATCTGGACCGTCGTCGTGCACGGCGTTCCCGCGCTCGGCTTCGGCTTTCTGACGCAGCCGTCCAAGCCTTACGGCGTTCCGGGCGCCGGAATCGCGAACGCGCTGCTCGGCACGTTCTTCATCACGGGCTGCGCGGTGCTCATTTCCGTGCCGCTCGCGATCGCGGCGGGAATTTATCTTTCGGAATTCGGCAAACGCGGAAAAATCGCCGCCGCCCTGCGCTTCTGCGCAAACGTGATGATGGGAATGCCGTCTGTCATCGTCGGGCTTTTCGTCTATACGATTCTCGTCGTTCCCGCGGGAAATTTTTCCGGCTTCGCGGGAGCGGTCGCGCTGGCGATCATCATGTTTCCCATCATCATGCGCACGACGGAGGACATGCTCGCGATGGTGCCCGACGCGCTGCGCGAAAGCGGACTCGCGCTCGGAATGTCCAGCGCGAGAACGACGCTCTGCATCGTCTGCCGCGCGGCGAAAAACGGACTGCTCACGGGAGTGCTGCTCGCGCTCTCCCGCGTCTCCGGCGAAACCGCGCCGCTGCTCTTCACGGCGATGTTCGCCGACGCGTGGATCACGCCGCGCGGATTTTTTTCCGAGCCGACGGCAAACGTTCCCGTGCTGATCACGGAATACGCGACGAACTCGCCGTTCGAGGGAATGCACGCGGCGGGCTGGGGCGCGGCACTCGTCATCATGCTGCTCGTTCTCGCGGTCAACATTTTCGCCCGCGTCGCGTTTCGGGAACGCGCGCGTTCCCGCGGATGACGTTTTTTTTTGAAATTTTGAAAAGAGAAAATGAATACGAAACCTAAAATCTCCGCAAAGAATCTGAATTTCTTTTACGGAAATCATCAGGTGCTTTTCGACAACAATCTGGACATCGCTGCCAACCGCATCACCGCCGTCATCGGACCGAGCGGCTGCGGAAAATCCACGCACCTGCGCACTTACAACCGCATCTTCGAGCTTTACCGCGATCAGCGCTGCGAAGGCAAAATTCTGCTCGACGGCGTGAACGTTCTCGACAAGCGCGTGGACGTGCTCGAGCTGCGGCGCAAGGTCGGAATGATTTTCCAAAAGCCGACGCCGTTCCCGATGTCGGTCTTCGACAACGTCGCCTATCCGCTGCGCCTGCATTTCAAAAAAAATCGCGCGGAAATCGCGGACGACGTGGAACGCGCGCTCCGCGGAGCGTCGCTCTGGGACGAAGTCAAAGACAAGCTCTCGGCGAGCGGGCTCGCGCTTTCCGGCGGACAGCAGCAGCGGCTCTGCATCGCGCGCGCGATCGCCGCCGAGCCGGAAGTGCTTCTGATGGACGAGCCGACGAGCGCGATCGATCCCGTGGCGACGCTGAAAATCGAGGAACTCGTCCTCGGTCTCAAATCCCGCTTCACCTTCGTCATCGTCACGCACAATATGCAGCAGGCGGCGCGAATCAGCGACGACACCGCGTTTTTTTACAAAGGAAAAATCGTGGAATTCGCCGACACGAAGACGATCTTTTCCAATCCGAAAAACAAAAAGACGGAGGAATACATCACGGGGCGCTTCGGCTGAGGCGCGTTCCCGCGGCAATTTTTTCACGCGGGAAACGTGCGGGAACGCAGATTTTTTTTGAGGAACAAAAAACGATGAAAGAACATTTTACGCAGGAAATCACGCAGCTGAAACGCCGCCTCGCCATGCAGACGGCGGAAGCGGGAAACGCGCTCATTCGCGCGCTGAGTGCAGTCTCGACGTCCGACGTCGAGCGCGCGCGGGAAGTCGAAAAGCACGACGCCGCTATCGACGTCGAGGAAGTCCGGATCGAAGAAGAGTGCCTGAAAATTCTCGCGCTTTACCAGCCGGTCGCGTCCGATCTGCGCACGATCATAACGGTGCTGAAAATCAACGTCGAAATCGAACGCATCGGCGACGCCGCCGCCAACATCTGCGAGGACGTCATTTACCTCGAACACGGAAAAATCGTTCGCCACGGGAACGCCGAATAATTTAAAAGAAAAGTGCGGCGCACATCGTTCCCGCGCAGAAAAAAAAACCAGACGCGTTCCCGCAAAAATTCCCGCAAAAAAAACAAAAAAAATGAACAGCCGAATTCTGATCATCGAAGACGACGACGCGATCCGCGACGTCATACGCTACACGCTCGAAAGCAACGGCTTCAAGGACACGCTCGCCGCGGCGGACGGAGAAGCTGGGCTGGACGTCGCGATGCGGGAACGCCCCGCATTGATTCTGCTCGACCTGATGCTCCCGAAACTCGACGGGCTGGAGGTTTGCCGCCGCCTCAAACGCGAGGAAACGACGCGCGAAATTCCCGTCGTGATGCTCACGGCGAAAAGCGAGGAAAGCGACATCGTGCTCGGTCTCGAACTGGGCGCGGTCGATTACATCACGAAGCCGTTCAGCGGAAAAGTTCTCGTCGCACGCGTCCGCGCGCATCTGCGGCAGGCGTTCGAGCAGGAAATTTCGACGGAAATCCAACGCGACGGGCTCGTGCTCCGCACGGCGGAACACGCCGCGTTTCTCAAAGGCAAGCCGCTCGATCTAACGTTCACGGAATACGGCATTCTGCGGATGCTGGCGGCACGCCCCGGGCGCGTCTATACGCGCGGGCAGATCGTGTCACGCGTCAAAGGCGACGACTATCCGGTAACCGACCGCGCGATCGACGTGCAGATGGTCAACCTGCGGCGAAAACTGGGCGCGTGGGACGTGAACATCGAAACCGTGCGCGGCGTCGGCTACCGCATGAAGGTGCCGCTCTGAACGGCCGCCGCGCGGCATTCCCGCAGCCCGGATTTTCCCTTCGATACATGAAATCCAGAGACAAAATTCTTTTCGCGTTCCCGATTCTACTGGGCATTCTCGTCGCGGCGCTCGCGGGAACGCTTTTCTTTAACACGGCGAAATTCGAAGCGTCCTACATCGCCGGAGAAAAGCGCAACGTGATGGCGGAAGCCGCCGCCGTCGCGGACGTCATTCGCCCGATGCTCGAAGCCGGCAAAGAAGAAGACGCCGAAGCCTACTGCGAATCCCTTCCGGAAAAATCGTTGCGCGTGACGCTTGTCCGCGCGGACGGAACGGTCATCGCCGATTCCGACGCGGGGCGCCACGAAATGGGCAACCACGCTTCCCGAGAGGAAATCGCCCGCGCACTTGCGGGAACGCCCAACGTCAGCACGCGTTTCAGCGCAACGACCAACGAGCGCATGATCTACTGCGCGATGCCCATCGAAATCGACGGCGTTCCCGCGTTCGTTCTGCGCCTCGCCATTCAGAACGCGGAAGTGAACGCGATGATTTCCGACGCGAAACGCAACACGGCGCTCGCCCTCGCGCTCGGAATTTTCGTCGCGTTCGCCATCGCTTTTTACATTCTGATCCGCATCCGCCGCCCGCTCGTCCGGTTGCAGGAAAGCGCCCGGAAAATCTCCGACGGGAACCTGGACGAGCGCATCGCGATTCCGGAAAAAGGCGTCGTGCGGGAACTCGCCGTAACCGTCAGCCGAATGAAAGAGCAGCTGAAACGCCAGCTCGACCGCATCACGGCGGAGCGCAACGGGCGCGAACAGCTTTTCGCCTCGCTCTCCGAAGCCGTGCTTCTTTTCGCGGAAGACGGGAACGCGATTTATCTCAACAGCGCGGCGCGCAAAATTTTCGGCGTCGCGGCGGGAACGGCGAAATTCGAGCTCGCGCGGTGCGGCTCGCCGGAACTCGTGCGGCTCGCGGAACGCGCGGTTCGCGGGAACGTTCCCGTCGAAGCGGAATTCGTCCTCGAAACCGCGGACGCGCCGCGGACGCTTTTCGCCAAAGGCGGCGTCATCGTCTTCGACGGACGGCGCGCCCTGCTCCTCGCCGTTACGGAACTGACGAATCTGCGCCACCTCGAATCCTTCCGCAGCGATTTCGTCGCCAACGTCTCGCACGAAATCAAAACGCCGCTCACGGGAATCCTCGGCGCCGCCGACGCGCTCAGCTCCGGCGCGCTCGCCGATCCGAAGCTCGCGGAAAAATTTCTCGGCATTCTTTCTTCGCAGGCGCGGCGGCTGAACGCGCTCGTTCAGGACATTCTCAACCTCGCCGCGATCGAACAGCAACAGATTTCCGGCGACGGCGAAATGCAGCCCGTGCGCCTCGACGCCGTGACGGAAAACGTCGTCGCCGAATGCCGCTCCCGCGCGGAAACCGCCGGCGTGGAGCTGAACCTCGTGCGCAACGATCCCGTGACGCTCCGCGGAGACGGCGAGCGCATCGGGCAGGCGTTGCGGAATCTCATCGGGAACGCGCTCAAATACAGTGCCAGCCCGACCGTCGAAGTTTCGCTCGAAAAAAAAGACGCCGCCGCCGTCATCGCCGTCCGAGATTTCGGAATCGGCATCGCGCCCGAACACCGCGAACGCATTTTCGAACGTTTTTATTGTGCGGACAAGGCGCATTCCCGCGCGCTCGGCGGAACGGGGCTCGGTCTCGCGATCGTCAAGCACATCGCGCGCCTGCACGGCGGGAACGCTTCCGTCGAAAGCGCGCTCGGCAAAGGCTCGACGTTCCGCATCACGCTCCCGCTCGCCTCGTGAGCGCGGCGGCGGCGGTTGCTTCCGTGCGGGAACGCCGAAGCACGGGAATGTTTTTTTTACAAATCGTCCACGAGCGCGCCGGACTTGGCGTAAGCGGTGGATCGCGCCTCGAAAAAGTCCGTCTTCACCATGTTGGCGTTGGAATACTGCGAAACCCACGCCATCGACGGCGGCTCCGAGCGGCAGTCGTCGAACAGAGCCTCGAAGCCGATTCCCGTGCAGCGCAGATTGCCGAGCCAGCGGATGTAGTCGCGGATCATTCCCGACGAAAGTCCCTCGATTTTGTCGCCGAGCACATGCTGTCCCCACTTGATTTCCTGCTCGACGCCCTCGCGGATCATTCCGCGGTAAACCTCGACGCGCTCCGGCGCGAACAGCTCCGGTTCCTCCTGCTTGAGTTCGAGAATCATGTTGCGGAAAAGCCACAGGTGCGTGTTTTCGTCGCGGTTGATGTAGCGAATTTCCTGCGCCGAGCCGGGCATCTTCCCGTTGCGCGCGAGGTTGTAGAAAAACATGAATCCGGAGTAAAAATACACGCCTTCGAGAATGTAGTTCGCGATGAGCGTCTGCATCATCTGATACGGCGTGCGTTCCCGCTGAAACGCGTTGTAGAGGTCGCCGATGAATTTGTTGCGCGCGAGCAGAAGCGGATCGTCTTTCCACTGATAAAGCACGGCGTCGCGCTCTTCCGGCGAACAGATCGTGTCGAGCATGTAGCTGTAGCTTTGCGAGTGAATCGCCTCCTGAAACGCCTGAATCGTGAGGCAAAGATTGACCTCGCTCGCCGTGACGTATTCGCCGATGTTGGGCAGATTCGCCGTCTGAATGCTGTCGAGAAAAATCAGAAACGAAAGCGTCTTGTCGTAGGCGGTGCGTTCGGCGGGATCGAGCCGACGGTAGTCCTTGACGTCCTGCCCGAGGTTGATTTCTTCGGGAATCCAAAAATTGTTCATCGCCTGCCGATACCAGTCCGACGCCCATTTATACTTCATGTTGTTGAAGTCGTTGAGATTCGTCGTGTTCCCGTTGATCATGCGTTTTTTGAGCAGATCGGTTTCGCCGAATTCGTTGAAAAGCGGTTTTTTCGCAAGATTTTCTTCCATGCCTCGCATTATGCGCAAACCGCGCCGAAGAGAAAGTTAAAAAAAAGCGCTCCCGCGGATAATCCGCGGGAACGCCCGAACTTCAAACAAGAAATCTTTTTTGCTTCGTTTACGCCTTGCGGGAACGACGGCGACGCGCCGCGACCAGCGCAAGCGCTCCCGCGCCCGCGAGCAAGCCGAACGCCGACGGTTCCGGAATGAACGCGCCCGTCAAACGAAATCCGCCCACATCGTCCGCAACCTCGCTGCTTCCGCTGGAAGCCTGAAACGTCACGGAATCGCCGGTCGCCTCGAACGTGTATTCAAGCAACGCCCAGGAACTCGCCGTATTCGAGCCGCCGGCAACCGCGATGTCGATCTCGCCGGAATCGTTCGCGGTCGCATTGTCGTTTCCGTTTTGATCGAGAACTCTCACCGAAACATTCGTCGCGCCGGAAGACAGCGAGCAGGCGGACGTTCCGTTCTTCCAGTCGGAACCGCTCCCGATCAGAACCTGAAGCGTATATTCGCCTCCCGAAATCAGACCGACGACGGTAAACGCCGTCGCGTTCGTTGCTGCCCCGCTGTGCAATGCGCCGAGCCAGACATCGGACGGGAACGCCGACGTCAGCGTGGACGAAGCACCCGTGAAGCCTCCGGACGCCACGGCATCGCTGCCGCCGAGCGAACCCTGAGTGCTGAGAGAAACGCCGGTCGCCGCCGTGCCGTTGGAGAAACTCAGCGAGCTAAACGTTTGCGTAGCGGCCCCGCCAAGTTTTCCGCCTCCGGAAAACTTGTTCCATGTTTCGTTGCCGACGGTCAGCGTCGAAGACGAAATGGTATCCGTGCCGTCGTTTTCGTGCCAGCCGAAGGTCGCCAGCAGTGTCTCTGCGTTCGAAAGCGCCGTTCCCGCGGAGAGAAGCAACGCCGTTGCAATAATCTTGTTCATATATTTTTTGTCCGTAGATTTAAAAGAAACTGAGAACGGCGAAAACTGTTCCCGCACGAAATTTCTCAATTTCGAAACCCCATTCTGCAAAAAAAAAACGGCTGGCAAGCAAGTTTTTCCGTCCCGGCGATTTTTTTTCCGCGTTCCCGCGAACAATCCGCGGGAACGAGGGGAAAGGCGAGCCGCTTCGCGCTTTAAAATGCGCGGCGAATGATGTATTTTCGTCGCATTGCCATGAACAATCCTTTTCAGACGCTTCGCGAATTTCACAGCTCAGCTTCGGGCAAAAAAGGCTTTTATTACAGCGTTCCCGCGCTTGAACAGGCGGGAATCGGACAGGTTTCCAAAATGCCGATCTGCCTGCGCGTCGTGCTCGAAAGCGTGTTGCGCAACTGCGACGGCACGCTCGTCACGGAAAACGACGTCCGCGCGCTCGCGAACTGGAATGCCGCCGCTCCCGCGGACACGGAAATCCCGTTCACGGTCGCGCGCGTCCTTCTGCAGGATTTGACCGGCGTGGCGTTGCTCGTCGATCTCGCCGCGATGCGCGACGCCGTGGCGAAGCTCGGCCGCGATCCCGCGCTGATCGAGCCGCTCGTCCCGATGGACATGGTCGTCGATCATTCCGTGCAGATCGACTACGCGGGAACGCCGGACGCGTTCCGCAAAAATATCGAAAAGGACTTTTCGCGCAACACCGAGCGTTACGAACTGCTGAAATGGGGGCAAGGCGCGTTCAAGACGTTTTCCGTCGTGCCGCCCGCCGTGGGCATCTGCCACCAGGTGAATCTGGAATACCTCGCGCGCGTCGTTTTTGAAAAAGAAACGCCGGCGGGAACGCTATTTTATCCAGATTCCGTCGTCGGCACAGATTCGCACACGACGATGGTGAACGGCATCGGCGTCGTCGGCTGGGGCGTCGGCGGCATCGAGGCGGAAGCGGGAATGCTCGGGCAGCCGGTCTGTTTCCAGACGCCGGAGGTCATCGGCGTGCATCTCACGGGAACGCTGCCGGAAGGCGTTCTCGCGACGGATCTCGCGCTGCGCGTGACGGAAATTCTCCGCGCGGCGAAAGTCGTCGGCAAGTTCGTGGAATTTTTCGGCGAAGGCGCGGGAACGCTCTCGCTCGCCGACCGCGCGACCGTCGCCAACATGGCACCCGAATACGGCGCGACGATGGGATTTTTCCCCGTCGACGAAAAGACGCTCGACTATTTGCGGCTGACGGGACGCGACGAAAAGAAGGTCGCGCTCGTTCGCGACTATCTGAGCGCGCAGGGCATTTTCGGAATGCCGAAAGCGGGAGAAATCAACTACACGAAAGTCCTCGAACTCGACCTTTCGACTGTCACGCGTTCCGTCGCGGGACCGAAGCGCCCGCAAGACCGCATCGAGCTCGGGAACGTCAAAAACGTTTTTGAAAAATTCCGCGAAGAAACGAAGGGCGCGGCGACGTCCGCGGGAACGCTTCGCGACGGGAGCATCGTCATCGCGTCGATCACGAGCTGCACGAACACGTCAAATCCGAGCGTGCTCATCGCGGCGGGACTGCTCGCGAAGCGCGCCGTCGAAAAAGGGCTGCGCGTTCCCGCGCACGTGAAAACTTCGCTCGCGCCGGGTTCGCGCGTCGTCACGGATTATCTGAACGCGACGGGCCTGACGCCGTATTTGGACAAGCTCGGCTTCAATCTCGTCGGCTACGGCTGCGCGACGTGCATCGGCAACTCCGGTCCGCTCGCGCCGGAAATCGAAGAGGAAATCCGCGGCGGGAAACTGATCACGGTGAGCGTGCTTTCCGGCAACCGCAATTTCGAGGCGCGCATTCATCCGCTCATTAAATCGAATTTCCTGATGTCGCCGCCACTCGTCGTCGCGTTCGCGCTCGCGGGGCGCATCGACATTGATTTGGAAAACGAGCCGCTCGGCGCGGGAACGGACGGCAAGCCCGTTTTTCTCCGAGACATTTTCCCGAGGCGCGAAGAAATCGACGCGCTCATCGCCGCCGGCGTGCGCCCCGAAATGTTCGCGAAACGCTACGCGTCGTTCGACGACGCGACGGCGGAATGGAAAACCGTTCCCGCGACGACGGGCGCGCTTTTCGGCTGGCGCGACGATTCGACCTACGTCCAGTTGCCGCCGTATTTCGACGGATTCGGCATGACGCCGCCGCCGCCCGCGCCGCTCGCGGGAATGCGCGCGCTCGCGATTCTCGGCGATTCCGTGACGACCGACCACATTTCGCCCGCGGGAGCGTTCGCACCCGACACGCCCGCCGGAAAATATCTGACCGAACGCGGGATTCCGCGCGAAAAATTCAATACTTACGGCTCGCGTCGCGGGAACGACCGCATCATGGTGCGCGGCACTTTCGCGAACGTTCGCGTCAAAAATAAAATGGCGGACGGCAAGGAAGGCGGCTTCACCAAACTGCAGCCCGCGGGAACGCTCACGACGATTTTCGAGGCGAGCGAAGCCTACAAGAAAGCGGGAACGCCGCTGATCGTCTTCGCCGGCGTCGATTACGGCATGGGTTCGTCGCGCGACTGGGCGGCGAAAGGCGCGGCACTGCTCGGCGTGCGAGCGGTCGTCGCGCAGAGTTTCGAGCGCATTCACCGTTCGAATCTGATCGGCATGGGCGTGATTCCGTTCGAGTTCGCGGACGGCGAAAGCGCGGAAACGCTGAAGCTCGACGGCACGGAAACGTTCGACATCGAGGGCTTGGAAAATCCCGTGAAGCCGAAGCAGAGTGCGACGCTCGTCATTCGCCGCGCGGACGGGAACGTCGAAAGAACCGCCTTGCGCTGCCGCATCGACACGCTCGCCGAATCGCACTACTGCGCGAACGGCGGCATTCTTCAATACGTTCTCCGCAAAATTCTCGCGTAAACCGCGTTCCCGCCCCTCGCCGCCCGTTCCCGCGCGGGAGCGGGCTGTTTTTTTGTTCCCGAAAAAAATGTGCCTCAAAAAAGTTGGCACAGCGTTTGCAGAAACAGGAGACACTATGAGCAAAATACTTGGAATCGATCTTGGAACCACTAATTCCTGCATGGCCGTCATGGAAGGCGGCGAACCCGTCGTAATCCCGAACAGCGAGGGTGCGCGCACGACGCCGTCCATCGTCGCGTTCGCGAAAAACGGAGAACGCCTCGTCGGGCAGGCGGCAAAGCGGCAGGCGGTGACAAATCCGAAAAACACGATTTTTTCGGCGAAGCGCCTGATCGGGCGCAAGTTCGCGGAAGTTCAGGACGAAATCAAATCGTTCCCGTTCACCGTCGTCGAAGGCAAAAACGGCGACGCGGCGATTCGGGCGGAAGTCAACGGCAAGACGGAAACGTTCGCGCCGGAGCAGATTTCCGCGATGGTTCTCGCCAAAATGAAAGCCGACGCGGAAGCGTATCTCGGCGAAAAAATCACGCAGGCGGTCATCACCGTTCCCGCGTATTTCAACGACGCGCAGCGTCAGGCGACAAAGGACGCGGGAACGATCGCCGGTCTCGAAGTCAAGCGCATCATCAACGAGCCGACCGCCGCGTCGCTCGCTTACGGGCTGGACAAAAAATCCGACGAAAAAATCGCGGTTTACGACCTCGGCGGCGGGACGTTCGACGTCTCAGTCCTCGAAATTGGCGACGGCGTCTTTGAAGTCAAGGCGACGAACGGCGACACGCACCTCGGCGGCGACAACTTCGACGACCGCGTCATCTCGTGGCTCGTAGACGGTTTCAAAGCCGAAAACGGCATCGACCTGCGCAAAGATCCGATCGCGCTCCAGCGTCTGAAAGAAGAAGCGGAAAAGGCGAAAATCGCGCTCTCGTCCACCAATTCCACAGACATTAACCTGCCGTTCATCACGGCGGACGCCACGGGACCGAAGCACCTCAACGTGCAGCTCACGCGCGCAAAGCTCGAACAGCTTTGCGACGACCTGCTCGAACGCACGCGCATTCCTTTTGAAAAATGCCTCAAGGACGCAGAGCTTTCCATGCGCGAAGTCAACGAACTCGTGCTCGTCGGCGGCATGACGCGCATGCCGAAAGTCATCGACGTCGCGCGTTCCCTCGCGGGAAAAGAACCGCACAAAGGCGTGAACCCGGACGAAGTCGTCGCGGTCGGCGCGGCGATTCAAGGCGGCGTGCTCAAAGGCGACGTGCGCGACGTGCTGCTGCTCGACGTCACCCCGCTCACGCTTTCCATTGAAACCGCGGGCGGCGTCTCCACCCCGATGATCGAACGCAATTCGACGATTCCGACGAAAAAATCGCAGATTTTCTCGACTTACGCCGACAACCAAACGGCGGTCGACATCCGCGTTCTGCAGGGCGAGCGCCCGATGGCGAAAGACAACAAGCAGCTCGGGCTGTTCCGCCTCGACGGAATCAATCCCGCGCCGCGCGGCACGCCGCAGATCGAAGTTACTTTCGACATCGACGCAAACGGCATTCTGCACGTTTCCGCAATCGACAAAGGCACCGGCAAAAGCCAGGAAATTTCCATTACGGGATCGTCCGGCTTGAGCAAGGACGAAGTCGAAAAACTCCGCAAGGAAGCCGAACTCCACGCGGCGGAAGACAAAGTGCTCCGCGAAACCGCCGAAGCGCGCAACAAGCTCGACGCCTACGTTTTCCAGATCGAAAAACAGGTCAAGGACGCCGGAGACAAAATCCCCGCCGCCCAAAAGACCGAAATGGAAAACCTGCTCGCCGAAGCGAAAAAAGTGCTCGACGACAAATCGTCCTCGCTCGACGCGATCAACGCGCAGGTCACGAAAATCGAAGGCATCATGCAGGCCGCTCAGCAGTTCGCGCAACAGGCGGGAGCTTCCGCAGGCGCGGGAACGCCGCCGCCACAAAACGACGCTTCCGCGGACAACGCCGGCAAAAAAGGCGGGAACGGCGCGGTTGACGCCGATTTTGAGGTCGTCGACGACGACAAAAAATAATTCCGCTCCGAAAAGCGGATCAGAC
>CAZWIK010000001.1:22923-25079 GCA_964633895.1 uncultured Enterobacteriaceae bacterium
TTCGAAATTGAGAAGTTTCGCGCGGGAACAGTTTTCGCCGTCTCAGTTTCTTTGAGAACTTCAACGAAGCTTTCAAAAAAACCAAACACCTCATCATCAAAAGAATTACAATGAAGCAATTCATCACAGCCGCGGCGTTTCTCGCCGCTTCAACCGCGCTCGCGAACGCGTCCGTCGTGTTCAGCGACAACACCGAAACCAACTACAATTGCACGCTTCATGGTTTCCAGTTTTCGCTCTCCGCGATGACTGCTCCTGAAACGATCGCCACGGGAACGGAATTCTCGCTCGATTCGTTGACGTATCGTTGTGCAACCGGCAACAACGCCGGGTTTGGCGTCGAGTTTTCGCTCCTGGTTCTGAACTTGAACGACAACACGGTTCTGGGCTACTCGAACCAATCGAATACGACGGTGAAGAACAACACGCTTACTTTCACGTTTTCGGCGATCGGCGGCGGCGATCTCGTTGTCTCGTATGATACGACCTACCGTTTCCTCGCGGTCAGTTCAGACGTCGTTTCCTTTATTACCAACGCAGATGAATCCATCACCACGTTTATTTATAATGCCGGAGGCACGTCGGATGCCACGTCTACGACTTCCGACGGCACGATGACGATTACCCGGGGCTTGAAAGCTCCCGGTGCGCGCGGGCATTGGGATTCTAACTCTTCGGCAATTGTGAATGCCTTCATCGCCGGCTCGAACGGAACGACTTTAGCTTCGGCTACTGTTAATAATGTGTCCGGGAATATCGGCTCTGTCGTAACAAGTGTTACGGCGACGGCGATTCCGGAACCGAGCGCGTTCGGGTTGCTCGCGAGCGCGGGTGCGCTTGCGCTAGTTGCGGCGCGTCGTCGGCGTTCCCGCACGAAATAAGAATTTCTGGTTTTGTTGTGTGAAACCTGTTTGAAGTTCAATTCGGCGTTCTCGCGGATTATCCGCGGGAACGCTTTTTTTCGCGGGAACGCGTTCCCAAAAAAAAGAAAAATCGGCTTTCGCCGCGCGGGAACGTTATTTTTCGTTTTTAAGAATTTTGATGAAGGCTTCCTGCGGAATCGAAACCTTGCCGATTTCCTTCATGCGCTTTTTGCCTTCTTTCTGCTTGTCGAGCAGTTTGCGTTTGCGCGTGATGTCGCCACCGTAGCACTTGGCGAGAACGTCTTTCCCGACGGAGCCGAGCGTTTCGCGCGCGATGATTTTTCCGCCGACGGCTGCCTGAATCGCGACTTTGAAAAGCTGACGCGGGAGCAGTTCCTTCAGCCGCTCGCAGAGGCGGCGCCCGTTCGCTTCCGCCTTGGACGCGTGAACGATGCTCGAAAACGCGTCCACGGGATCGCCGTTCACGAGAATGTCGAGCTTCACGAGATCGCTTTCCACGTATTCGCCGAATTCGTAATCCATCGAACCGTAGCCGCGCGTGACGGATTTGAGTCGGTCGTTGAAATCGACGAGAATTTCGTTGAGCGGGAGCGTGCAGGCGAGCATCACGCGCTGATCGTCGATCGTGTCAATGTGATCGCAGACGCCGCGTTTTTCCTGAATGAGCGCGAGCATGTCGCCGATGCTCGCGCTCGGCACGTGAATGCGTGCGCGCACGGTCGGCTCTTCCATTTTTTCGATTTCGGCGGCGGGCGGCATGAGCGACGGATTGTCGATTCTAGAAAGTTTTCCCCCGTGCGAATAAATTTTGTATATAACGCTCGGATACGTCGAAATGATATCGAGGTCGTATTCCCGACGCAGGCGTTCCTGTATGATTTCCATGTGGAGCAGTCCGAGAAACCCGCAACGGAATCCGAATCCGAGAGCGACGGAGCTTTCCGCGGTGTAGGTCAGCGCGGCGTCGTTGATTGCGAGCTTCGCCAGCCCCACCTTCAGTTTTTCGTATTCGCTCGTATCCAAAGGATAGATACCGCTGAACACCATCGGACGCACTTCCTTGAAGCCGGGAACGGGTTCTTTCGCCGGCGTTCCCGCGTAAGTGAGCGTGTCGCCGATCTTGACTTCGGAAACGTCGCGAATATTCGTCACGACGTAGCCGACCATGCCGGGCTCGAGCGCGTCCGCCGGCTTCATTTTCGGAGAAAAAATCCCGACTTCCTTGATTTGGCTCTTCACGCCCGTCGCCATGAGCAGAATCTGGTCGCCGGG
>CAZWIK010000001.1:25179-26444 GCA_964633895.1 uncultured Enterobacteriaceae bacterium
TGCAGCGCGAGCGTCGCGTTCGCCACGGTCTGCGCCTCCACGCCCTGCGACGCGTCGACGAGCAGACACGCGCCTTCGCACGCGGCGAGAGAACGCGAAACTTCATAGGAAAAATCCACGTGCCCGGGCGTGTCGATCAAATTCAGCAGATACGTGTTCCCGTCGCGCGCCGTGTAATGCATCGACACGGGGTGGCTCTTGATCGTGATGCCCTTTTCACGTTCCAGATCCATCGCGTCGAGCAGCTGATCCTTCATCTGCCGAAGCTCCACGGTCTTAGTATGTTCGAGCAAACGATCGGAGAGTGTCGTCTTTCCGTGGTCGACGTGCGCGATGATGCAAAAATTGCGAATGTTGCGTATATCCGGCATTGGGCGTTCCCGTGCTTGAAAAAAAACGTGTGCGCATTAAAACGCATTTCCCGCGGGAACGCAAAAAAAAGAATGGCGGCGTTCCAGTCCGCACGAAAAATCCGTTCCCGCAATTTTTTTTCGCGAAGCGTTCCCGCGCGGGAGAACGGTTTTTCATTCGCCGAAAACGGCGGAAACGTAATTTTCGACGGAGAACGGCTGCAAATCCTCCGGCTTTTCACCAAGCCCGACATAGTAAATCGGAATGCGCAATTCCCGCCAGATGCCGACGAGCGCACCGCCGCGCGACGTGCCGTCGAGCTTCGTGACGATCAGCCCCGTAAGGGCGAACGCCTCATGAAAAATTTTCGCCTGCTCGATGGAGTTCGAGCCGAGCGTGCCGTCCACGACGAGCCAGCGGTGATGCGGCGCGGCGGGATCGAGCTTGGCGACGACGCGGGAGATTTTTTTCAGCTCCTCCATCAGATGCGACTTCGTGTGAAGGCGACCCGCCGTATCCAAAATCGCGATACGCTTGCCGCGGGAACGCGCCGCCTGCACGGTGTCGAACGCGACGGCGGCGGAATCCGCGCCGTGACGCCCGGGAACGAAATCGAGGCTCAGCCGCGCCGCCCACGCCGCGAGCTGCTCGTTGGCGGCAGCGCGGAACGTGTCGCACGCGCCGAGAATGACGGAATCGCCGTTTTCGCCGAACAGGTGCGCGAGCTTGGCGGCGGTCGTCGTCTTGCCTGCGCCGTTCACGCCGACGAGCGCGATGACTTCTGGCGCGTGTTCTTCTGCGGGAACGAATTTCGCCTCCGCGCCTTCGAGCACGCGCGAAAGCACGCGGCGTCCGATTTCTGCCGCGACGCGTCCGTGCAGATCCTTGTCCTTGGCGTAAGCGCGGCGAATTTC
>CAZWIK010000001.1:26544-75906 GCA_964633895.1 uncultured Enterobacteriaceae bacterium
GAATCTTCCGTGGAAAAAATCTTCGCGAGATCGATCGCCTCGTTGATGGAAACGATCGGCGGAATGTCCGTGCGGTAGAGCAACTCGTAAACCGCGAGGCGCAGAATGGAGAGATCGCAACGCGCGATGCGGGCAAGCGTCCAGTTCTGCGCGCAGTCGGAAATGATTTCGTCGATGCGCGCGCGGTTTTGGAGTGTTCCCACGACGAGTTCTTCCGCGAAAGCGTAGTATTCGCGCGATTCCGGTTGCCGCGTGAAAAAGTCGAACAGCATTTCGGGCAGTTTCCCCTCTTCGCACGGCGAAGTTTCCCACGCGTAAAGGAACTGCATCGCGGCGATGCGGTTGGCGCGGCGGCGCGGCATTTTTTTCGCGGCGCGGGCTTCGGCGTTTTTTTCGGGAACGGGTTCGGGCATAAAACTCAGTTTTTGTGGAAAGGATTGTTCCCGCCGAGCGAAAATCCGTCCGACGAATCGTCGTCTTCGTCGTCGTCCTCGTCGTGCAGAAAATTGCTTCCGAAAATTTCTTCGTTGCGTTCCCGCTCGATGTCGCTGCGGTCGAGTTCTTCGAGATAACGCGCGAGGCGCACGCCGGAAGCGGCGATGTCGAGCGCGGCGAGCGCGAATTCCGCGCCGCGGTCGGTCTCGCCGAAAACGCGTTCGTCCGCCTGCTCTTCGTTGTTGGTGACGATGATTCCGTTGATCACGGGAACCTGCGTATCGAGTCCGATCGCCTGAAGCGCTCCCGCGGTCGCGTGCGCGATGATTTCGTGGTGCGGAGTGTCGCCCGCAATGACGACGCCGAGCGCGATGATGCAGTCGTAATCGCCCGTGAGCGCGAGCATGTTGGCGACGTAGGGAAGTTCGTTCGCGCCGGGAACGCGGGAAACGTCGATTCCCGACGAGGGAATTTTGGATTCGCGGAGTTTCTGCTGCACGCGGGAGATCAGATGCTCGACGTGTCTGGAATTATAACGTGAAGCGACAATCGCGAAGCGCAAATCGGAACGCGCGTCCGGTTTATGGGTCGGTTTGTTTTTGCTCATAAAAAAATTTCTGTCGGAAACCTCGGCGAATTTGAAAGAACATTTTCAAAAAGAACGGCGGGAACGTCGGCGTCCCAGTTCCGGCTACGAGGCGTTGTTCTGCCGCCAGGATTTGCGCCAGCCGACGCGGTGATGCGCGATCCAATCATACATCGCGCGGACGTAGCCGACGTCGTAGCCGGCGCGTTCGCTCAAAAACCATTTGTGGCGCATGATCTCCTCCCTTTCGGCGACCGCTTCCCGATACAGAATCGACTGCGCCGCGACGGACTGCTCCAGTTTCCTGAAACGCGCCTCCGCCGAAGTTGTCGCCGATTTGTTTTCTCTCCTCATCTGCATGTTCCTGCTTATGTTCCCCATTTTTCTTTTTTTCAATAAAAATCGTCGCCGCGCGGAAACGGGAAAACCGCGGGAACGTTCCCGCGGTTCCGACCGTATTCGCCTTGCGGGAACGCGTCAGTGTCTGCTTTTCGCTTTCGCCAGTTTTTGCGCGATCGCGAAACGCGCCGTTGCCTCGAGGCGTTCAATCTCGACGGGATCGACCTGCTTCTGCTTCCGCGCGGCTTCGAGTGCCGCCTCCGCGCGCTTCCGCGCGTCTTCCACGGCGGAAAGATCGATTTCCCGAACTTCGATCGCCGCTTCCGCGAGAACGCTCACGCGGTCGGCGATCACGCGCCCGTAGCCTTTGTCCACCGCGAGCCGCACCGTTCCCGCGACGGTGGCGACGTCGACTTCGCCGGGTTCGATTTCCGCCGTCAGCGGAACGTGTCCGGGCAAAATGCCCAGCTCGCCCGACGTCGTCGGGAGCGTGACGGACAAAACGTTGTCCGCCGTGTAAACGATGCCCGTAGGCGTCACGATTTCAAATGTCATGTCGTAATCCTTGCTTCATGCGGTTTCTGCGAATCGCTGCCGGAGCTTCTCCGTTCAGCCTTTTTGCTTCAAATTCCGCGCCTTCCTCGCCGCCGGTTTCCGCCGAAGATTCGGATTTTCTTCGTGCGGGATTTTCGAAACGATTCGCGGCGGCGGGAACGCGGTCAGGCTTTTTTCGCCGCGGCGATGACTTCGTCGATCGAGCCTTTCATGTAAAAATGCTGCTCGGCGATGTCGTCCACTTCCCCTTTGAGAATCGTGTCAAGCGAGCGCACCGTGTCCGCGACGGAGCAATACGCGCCGTTCATTCCCGTGAACTGTTCGGCGACGTGGAACGGCTGCGACAGGAATTTCTGGATTTTGCGCGCGCGGGCGACCGTGAGCTTGTCCTCGTCTGAAAGCTCGTCCATGCCGAGAATCGCGATGATGTCCTGCAGATCCTTGTATTTCTGCAAGACCGCCTGCACGGCGCGTGCGACGCGAAAATGCTCTTCGCCGACGATCTGCGGCGTGAGTGCCTGCGACGTCGAAGCGAGCGGATCGACCGCCGGATAAATCGCGAGTTCGGCGATTTTTCGGTCGAGAACGATCGTCGAATCCAAGTGCGCGAACGTGTTCGCGGGAGCGGGGTCGGTCAAGTCGTCCGCGGGAACGTAAACGGCCTGGAACGACGTGATCGAGCCTTTTTTCGTCGAAGTGATGCGCTCCTGAAGGTTGCCCATTTCCGTGGCGAGCGTCGGCTGATAACCGACGGCGGACGACGAGCGGCCGAGCAGTGCGGAAACTTCCGAACCCGCCTGCGAGAAACGGAAAATGTTGTCGATGAACAGCAGAACGTCCTGCCCTTTTTCATCGCGGAAATATTCCGTCATGGCGAGCGCGGTCAAGGCGACGCGCATACGCGCTCCCGGAGGCTCGTTCATCTGCCCGTAGACGAGCGCGACTTTCGATTTGGAAATGTCCTTCGTGTCGATGACGCCGGATTCGCACATTTCGCGGTAAAGGTCGTTGCCCTCGCGGGAACGCTCGCCGACGCCCGCGAACACCGAATAACCGCCGTGCGCCTTCGCGATGTTGTTGATCAGTTCCATGATCAGCACCGTTTTGCCGACGCCCGCGCCGCCGAACGCGCCGACTTTTCCGCCTTTGACGAACGGGCAAATCAGGTCGATGACCTTGATGCCCGTTTCGAGCAGTTCCGCGCCCGTGCTCTGTTCGACGAGCGGCGGCGGATTGCGGTGAATCGGATATTTTTTCGTGAAGCTGACCGCGCCCTTGCCGTCCACGGGATCGCCCGTGACGTTGAAAATGCGCCCGAGAACGCCCTCGCCGACGGGCGCCTGAATCGGCGTTCCCGTGTCGAGAATTGGCATTCCGCGCACGAGACCGTCCGTCGTGCTCATCGCGACCGCGCGCACGAGTCCCGCGCCGAGATGCTGTTGCACTTCGAGCACGAGTCGCGTCTGTTCTCCGTTGAGCGGATATGTGACTTCCAGCGCGTTGTAAATCGCGGGAATGTTCTTCTCGTCAAACTGCGCGTCCACGACCGCGCCGATGATCTGCGTAATTGTTCCTGTTGTCATAAATCGTTTGGATCTTAAATTGATGAAGTGTTTTCGCCGCGAGCGTTCCCGTTTCAGCCTGCGTTGGAGGCGGCGAGTTCGTTGATTTCGTTTGTGATCGCGGCCTGACGCGCCTTGTTGTATTCGAGCGAAAGCGAATCGACGAGGTTTTTCGCGTTGTCCGTCGCCGCTTTCATCGCGACCATCCGCGCGGACTGCTCGGAAGCCTTTGCTTCAAGAATCGCCTGATGCAGACTTTGTTTGAAAAACAGCGCGGGAAGCCCGTCGAGAACCGTTTTCGCGTCTGGCTCGAAGCGCATTTCACGATCGTCCTCGATGAGCTTGAACTCGCCCTTCGCGCCCTGCGCGGAAAACTGTTCCTGCGTCCGCTTTTCCAGATCGACGAGCGGAACGAGCGTCGAAATCATCGGAAGCTGCACGATCGTGTTTTTGAATTGGGAAAGCACAAGCTCGATCGTGTCGATCGTTCCCGCGAGATATTCTTTCAGCAGAAATTCGCCGATCGGGCGAACTTCGGTGAAATTCACGCGGTCGCTCACGGAAAAATCCGCGACCAGATCGCGCTTCGACCGCGCGACGAACTGCGTCGCCTTTTTCCCGATCGTGAAAAACTTCGCCGGCGTTCCCGCGGGAACGTTCTTGTTCAGAAAGCGGAACAGATTGGAATTGAGCCCGCCGCAAAGCCCCTTGTCCGTCGAAATTACGACGATCCCGCGCGTCTTCACCGGACGCACCTGAATCAGCGGATGCACAAAATCTCCCGCCAAATCCAGCCCGCGCAACGCCGTGCCGAGAATCCGCGCGAGCAGAATCGCGTAAGGCCGCCCCGACGTCGCCGCGTCCTGCGCGCGGCGCATTTTCGACGAAGCGACGAGCTGCATCGCGCGCGTAATCTGCCCGGTGTTCGTGACCGAGCGAATGCGATTCCTGATTTCTCTTAGCCCCTTAGCCATAGCTGTAAATTATTTTTTCGTTCGTTTTGATTTTTTCTTCTTGGCGCGCGCCTTCCCGCCGCGCGACACCTCGCATTCGGCGGAATCTTTGTTAAACACCAATGCGAGAAATTCCCTATCTGCCGAAACTTCCCCGGCAAGCATTTTTTTAATCTGCTTCGCGACGGCATACGCCAACTCCACGGGAACGGCATTGCCTATCATTTTATACCCGACATCCACTTTTTCGTAAATAAATTGGAAATCGTCGGGAAATCCCTGAATCCGCGCCACTTCGCGCACAGACATTCTCCTGTAAAGGTTTTCATGCCCCGGCGCAAAAATCTGCTTATCCGAGTCGACTTTCACCATCTTCGGCGCCTGCGGATGCAATTGGCACTGCCTGCCGCTCGCCTGAACGGCAAACGCCGGCTCATCCCATGCCCGGACTCGATTCCGCGACATAAAAATCGGGGAATATCCGCCGGTAAAATATTCATGATTCGGCAAACGGCAAGTGCCGCCGTTCGTCCGGTTCCTATCAACAGCGGGAATCGCAGATTCGCGCAAATCCCAAATGCAGTCTTTCAGCACCGGCTTGTAATCATACGGCTTCGGATACACGAAATTAACGATTCCCAAATCCTTGCAGAATCCCACATAAAACACGCGGAAACGATCTTCGGGAACGCCGAAATCATTCGCGTTCAGCACCTTCACGCTTACATCATAGCCCGCTTCGTCGAACATTTTCAAAAATGTCCGGACAGCGTCGGCGTGCCTGTCCGCGAGCATTCCGGGAACATTTTCCGCGACGAAAAATTTGGGGCGCAGCTCTTTCAAGGCACGAATATATTCGTAAAAAAGCCGCCCTCGCGCATCTTTTATGCCGCGGAGAGAGCCTGCCTCGCTCCATGATTGACGCGGCGGGCTCCCGATTACGCCGTCTATTTCATCCCTTACGACTTCGGAAAACGAAATGTCGCGGATATCGCCTTCCAACAGATTCACCTCCGGAAAATTTCTCCGATAGGTCGGACAAATTTCTTTGTCGACCTCGTTGGCGAAAATCGTCTTGAATCCCGCTTTCTTAAAACCGAGATCAAGCCCTCCTGCCCCGGAAAACAAACTTACGAGCTTCATCTTCATCGGACGGCGTATTTTATTAATCGGCAATCCAAAGATTGCGCGGAGTTATCCGCGGGAACGGTTCTTCACGCTTTATACGCGCTTTTCCACTGTTTGCACGCCGCGCCGATCTTGGCTTCGAGCGCGTCGTCGAGCTTCGCTTTGGTTTTGATTTCGCCGAGCGTTTCCTTCGCCGAAGTTTCCAGAAATTCTTGGAGCGAAAGCGACGCCGCGAGCGTTTTTTCCTTCGGAATGTCCGCGAAGAAATCGTGCTGCGCCGCCCAGATCAGCGCGATCTGCGAGGCGACGGGCTTCGGTTCGCCGGGTCCCTGCTTGAACAGCTCGACGAAGCGGTCGCCCTTGTCCAGAATCGCCTTCGTCGCCGCGTCGAGATCGCTCCCGAACTGCGCGAACGCCGCCATTTCGCGATACTGCGCGAGCTCGCCCTTGACCTTTCCCGCGACCTGCTTGAACGCCTTGATCTGCGCGGAAGAACCGACGCGCGAAACGGACAGACCGACGGAGATCGCGGGACGCACGCCCTGGTTGAACAAGTCCGTCTGCAAAAAGATCTGCCCGTCCGTAATCGAAATCACGTTCGTCGGAATGTAGGCGGAAACGTCGCCCGCCTGCGTTTCGATGATCGGGAGCGCCGTCAGCGAGCCTTTCCCCGTCAGGCGCGCCGCGCGTTCCAGCAAGCGGGAATGCAGATAAAAAACGTCGCCCGGATACGCTTCGCGTCCCGACGGGCGTTTCAGAATCAGGGAAATCTGGCGATACGCGGCGGCGTGCTTGGAAAGATCGTCGTAGACGACGAGCGCGTCCATGCCGTTTTCCATGAACCATTCGCCGATCGCCGCTCCCGCAAACGGCGCATACATCTGATTCGCCGCGTTTTCCGACGCTCCCGCGACGACGACGACGCAGTATTCGATCGCTCCCGCGCGTTCCAGCGTCGCAATCAAACGCGCCACGCTAGAATTTTTCTGCCCGACGGCGACGTAAATCGAATAAACCGGACGGAAATTCGGATCGCCCGACGCGATGCCCTCGCGGTTGATCCGCGCCTGATTGATGATCGTGTCCGTAGCGATCGTCGTCTTGCCCGTCGAGCGGTCGCCAATGATGAGTTCGCGCTGTCCGCGCCCGATCGGAATCATCGCATCGATCGGCATAATGCCCGTCTGAAGCGCCTGATTGACGGGTTCGCGCGGCATGATGCCCGGCGCGATTTTTTCGATCGGCGCGCGCGCGGCGGCGTTGATCGGTCCCTTGCCGTCCACGGGATTCCCGAGCGTGTCGATCACGCGTCCGAGCAGCTCCTTGCCCACGGGAACGCTCAGCAACCGTCCCGTCGTCTTGCACGTCATGCCTTCTTTCAGCGTTCCCGTGTCGCCCATCACGACGACGCCGACGACGTCCTGCTCCAAGTTGAACGCGATGCCTTCCAGCCCGTTTTCAAACGCGAGCATTTCGTTCATCATCGTCTTGGACAGCCCGTCGACTTTCGCCACGCCGTCGGCGAGTTCGATGATCGTGCCGACGTTCGACTTCTCCGGTTTTGCGTCGAGCGAAGCGATCGCCGACCGAATATCTTCAAGAATCTGACTCATATTTTTGTTTTCTTCGTTTGTTATTAAATTAAAAAAAATTCGCCGGTTCACGCTTTGAGCGCGGCCTGCAGACGGGAAAGCGTTCCCGCGAGCGAGGCGTCGTAAACGTCGTCGCCGACGCGGACGCGCAAACCGCCGAGCAGTGCGGGATTCTCCGCGGGAACGGGAGAAATCGGGCGCGCGTAAAGTGCGGAAAAATGCGCGGCGAGCGCATTCGCCGTTCCCGCGGGAAGCGTTCCCGCGAACTCGATCCTCGCTTCGGAAAACCGCAGTTCGCGCGCGACGACCGCGTAAAAACTTTCGAGTAGCGGGCGAAGCGCGGACGGCGGGAACGTTTTCCCCAATTCGGCGAGCACAGTCTTCACGCGCGATTCGTCAATGCGCCCGTCGCTTCCGCGCGAAAGCTCCGCGAGCCGCGCCGCCGTTTTCTGCAAATTCTTGTTTTTCTTCATGAAAATTGAAATGTCTGAACGTTCGGCTTATTCGAGTCCGAAATTTTTGTCTTCTGAAAAAAACCGCCGTCTTCATCGCCGCGGCGCAACGATTCAAATGTCTTGCTCTGTTTTTCGGGAACGGGCATCCGGCGACGATTTCTTACGACTTATAGTTTTTGATTTCCTGCGCGGCGGATTCCGCGAGGCGGGATTTTTCCGCGGCGGGAAGATCGCGCGCGAGAAGTTTCGCCGTGGTTTCGACGACGAGCGCGGCGACTTCGCCTCTCAGCTCCGCGAGCATTTTTTCGCGTTCCCGCGCGACGTTTTCGGCGGCGCGCTTTTCCGTTTCCTCGGCGCGCGCGATCGCGTCCTGCGCGGCTTTTTCAACGGTTTCCTTCGCCGTCTTGCGCGCGTTTTCGATCACCGCCGAGGCGTCTTCCGCCGCCTGCCGCATTTTCGCGTTGTAATCGGCTTCGGACTGCGCGAGCTTCGCTTTCATCTCGTCGGAAAAGCGCAAGCCGTCTTCAATTTTTTTCTGCCTTTCGGCAACGGTCTTCATCAGCGGACGAAATCCGAAATACCACACGACGAGCGCGAGAACGACGAAACTGACAATTTGCACGAGGAGCAGGTTCGCCTCGATGCCGAATTTCGTCGTAATCTGCGTGAATTTGTTCTCGTTTTCCGCCGCGACGGCGACGGCTTCAGCTAAAATTTGGGGAAACATTTTTGTTTTTGACCTTCAAAAAAAATCAGACGGGAACGGCGCCCCCGCGGACAAAACGCGGAAACGCGCGCCGTTCCCGCGCGTCTTACGCGAGGAAAAGCACGTAGAACGCGATGGCTTCAGCGAGCGCCATGCCGAGAATCGCGAGAACGAGAATCTTCCCGAACGCGCCCGGATTGCGTCCGACCGCTTCGACAGCCTTGCTGCCGACCCAGCCGACGCCGATCGCCGCCGCCGCGCAACCGAGCGCGACATGCAGGCTTCCGCTGATTTCTGCGAGAATTGACGTAATCATTGTGATGTTGCTTTAGTGTTATTTATTATGTGTGAATCCCGCTGCGGACGCTCTCGGCATCCTCTCAGACGGGAAAATTCGTTCATTTGCCGGAGACGGGAACGGGCGGCGTTCCCGCGTTTTCCGACTCCGCGTGCCCGCCGTCGTCATGGTTCGTGATCAGCCCAATATACACTGCGGAAAGCAGCGTGAAGACCAGCGCCTGCACGACGCCGACGAGCAGCTCCAAAAAGTAAAACGCCGTGAAATATCCAGTCGAGTGCATCAGCGTCTCGCCGCCAAACACGTTCCCGAAAAGTCGGAACGAAAGCGAAACCGGCCGAAAAACGATCGAGATGATTTCGATGATTCCCGTCGCCGCAAAAATCAGCGAAAGGAAATAATAAATCGCCACGGGAACGTCGCTCTTGTCCGCCTTGTTCCCAAACCATTCGTGCAACACGACTTTCGGTCCCGCGAAACGGAAAATCAGAACCAGCCACGCGCCAAATGAAACGAGCGCCAGCCCGAGCGTGCCGTTCATGTCCGCGCCAAGCGGACGGAACAGCGGGCGAAACGTCCCTTCGGCTTCATGCCAGCCGATCGTGCCCACGCCCGGAAGCAGCCCCGACCAGTTCTGCGCGAGAATGAAGAAAAACAGGCAGATCAGCAGCGGGAACGCCGCCGGAAACGCCCGCTTCCCCAAAATCGGCTCAAGGATTTCCTTGAACATGCCGATGACCGTTTCAATCACGTATTGTCCTTTCGATGGAACGAGCTTCGGATGCCCGCACGCCAGCCGAATCAGAACAACGAGCGCGATCGCGACGATCCACGCCGTGACGATGCTGTTCGTAATCGGGAGCGAAAAATCGCCCCAGAGCGGAATTTCAAAAAGCTTCTCGGCGGATTCCGCCGCCGTCGCCAAGGGCGCCGCCGACAACAGCGCCGCGATGCAAGGGATAAATTTTTTCACGCGAACCATAAGAACAACGCTTTTCATTATGCGCAGTCGCGCCGATTTTGCAAAACGGTTTTCGCCGCCACGCGCACAAATCATTCCGCATTGTGCGCCGAACTGAACATTTGTTCAAGGAAAATCCGCGAAAAAAACGGGCGTTCCCGCGATTTTTTCCTTTTTCCCCGCGCGGGATTCTGACACTTTTACGAAAAACAAACCCCGCTCTCAACCCCGTTCCCGCTTCAAAAAAAAACGATGCCGCCGTCGCCCGTTTCACGCGCCAGACGCCTTTCGGCATTTGCCGTCATTCCCGCGCTTCTCGTCGTCGCGCTTGCCGCCGCCTGCGTGCTCGCCCTCGCCGCGCAAGCCATGCGTTTCGCCCACGCGAACGAAACTTTTTCCGCACGAAGCCGCGCGAAAAACGCCGCGCTGGCGGGAACGCTCATCGCGCTCGCAAACTTGCAGACTTACGCGGGAACGGACGACTGCGCCACGGCAAAATTCTTCTCCGAAGACGACGCCGCGCCCGAAGCGCGCTGGACGGGCGTGTGGCACGGCGAGCGCGTCCGCATGGAATTCCCGGACTCCGCCGCGGCGCTCGTTTCCAATCGCGGAATTTTCGCGGGAACGCGGCATTGCCGGATGCGCGACGCCGCCCGCGCGGGAAGCGACACGGAGGTCCCGTGGGAAACGCTCGGCGAAGGCGCGCGCTTCGCGTTTTTCGTCCGCGACGAATCGCTTCGGGCGTCCGTCGCCAAGCGGGAACGCGACGCGCATCTCGAACGCTTCAAAGACGACGCTCTCGCGCTCCAGCGCCTGCGGCAACAGGTTTCGCGGAGAACAAAGCTCGGGCATTTTTTTGAAAACGAAGATTTCGATTCCGCGGCAATGCGCGAAAAAATCGCGTGCGCGCCGGACGAGCGGATTTTCCTCGCCCCGTTGCTCGAAAATTTGCCGAAAAATCTCCGCGAATCCGCGTTTGACGCGCTCGCGCTCGAAGCCCGCGGCGTTCCCGCGGACTGGACGCGGCGACAGCTGAAAATCGACCTTTCCGACGAAGCGAATTTCGAAAAACTTCCGGAATTTTTCCCGCCGGACGCGTTGAAAAATCTCGACCGCGCGCGGGACGCGCTTTCCGCGGGAACGCCTGTCGCCGTGAAGCCGCCCACTCCCGCGGGAACGCTCGGCTGGTTTTCGCATCCGTTCCCGCTCGTCGCCGAACTGAAGCTTCACCTCGGATTTTTCAATCCGCGCTCGGACGGGCAGCACCGCACGCGCTTCCACGTCACGGCGCGATTCTGGAATCCGTCCGCCGCGCCGCTGCTCGCGCACGGCGACGGGCGCATTGGGTTGTTCGACGCGGAAAACCTCCCCGCGATTCTCATCTCCAACCAAAACACGGGCGGAGAAATTCTTTTTTCGCCGACGGATTTTCCCGTCGGTCGCTTCGGGCTTGTGCGGCAGACACCGTCGGATCGCACCTGCAACGCCTACTGCCGGATTTTCGACGCGAGTCCGCAGGGTTTCGGAGAAAACGGCGCGTCCGCCGGTCTGCACGGTGGCGAAGTTTATCTCGCGCGTTTTCCCGATCCCGTCGGACAGCCCGAAGGGCTGGCGCGCAACACCGGCGGGAACACGTGGAAATATCAGAAAGATCCGGCGAAAATCGCCAAGCCGCCGTCCGGCGCGAAAGCGGACCGCTGGTTTCACCCCGCGCACGTCATCCGCGTCGAAACGCTACCCGCGCTACTTTCCGCGAATTTCCTGATCCGCGGCGACGCGGGAACGCTTCCGCAGCAGACCGACCCGCGCGATTATTCCGAGCCGGTTTTCGTTTTCAAAAATGTTCCGCTGCCCGCCGCCTCCCTCGAAATGTCCGGCGAAGATTACAACCGCCAGCTCGCGGGCGACTACGATATTTCTCAAGCGAGCCTCGTCTGGAAAATCCGCCTCCGCGCGGAAGATTCCGAAGCGATGCGCGCGCTCTTCGAAACCGTCGAACCGCGTCTCGGCGTCTTCGATTTTTCCGTGCCCGCCGTGCGCCGCGCGTTCGAAGTTTCGACGCTCGCGGGAACGGCGGCGCGGGCGGAAGCCGAAATCGGCGGGGCGGCGGAAACGGCGGCGGGAAATCTCTCGCCGCTGCGCGACCGTTTCCCGAACGAACACGCCGCGCAGACCGAAGACGCGTTCGCGTGCATTAGAATTTTCGATACGCCGGGCATTCCCGCGCTTTCCGTCGGCGCGATGCGGCATTTTTCCTTCGAAGCGTTCCCGCCCGCCGCGTCGTTCGGCGCGGAAACGAACGCCGCGAACGCGCTGCTTGACCGCGCGTATTTTTTCGACGCGGAAAACAATCCGCACTGCGCTCCCGCCGGAGAAGCGCATCTGATTTCCGGCGCGTTCAATTTCAATTCTGAAAACGCCGACGCATGGGCGAGCGCCCTCGCGCACGACGTTCCCGCGTGGCGGCGTTTTTCTTTGGCGACCGACAAAAAATCCGCCGTCGCCGCGCAGGAAAAAAATCTGGAAAACGCGTTTTTCGCGCATCCGCATTCCTCGCACGCCGCGCGTCCCGTGCCGCCGCACGAAGCGTTTTCCGACGCGGAACTCGCCGAGCTCCCGTCCGCCGAACGGGAACGCGCCCTGCTCGCGCAGAATTTCCGCGCCGTCGAAAAATCCGCGCTGAAAAATTTCGCGGAATCGCTCGTCCGCCGCCTGCGGGAACGCCGGAAAAGCGGCGGCGCACCGTTTCGTTCCCTCGAAGAATTCGCCGATTCCGGCGTCGTGAAAAACGCGCTGACCGAAAGCGGTCTCAACCGCATTGCGGAAACGGAAATTCCCGCGTGGTATCCCTCGGCGATCTCGCAAAGCGCGATTCTCGAATCGTTTTCGCCCACCGCCGCGCCGCGCGGCGACACGTTCGCGATTTTCTGCCGCGCGGAAATTTTCGACTCGATCACGGGAAAAATCCTCGGCTCGGCATGCGCGGAAATGCGCGCACAGCGGATGCCGGAATTTTTCGACGCGTCCCAGCCCGCGGGAACGCCAGCGGACGAACAGAACGCGCTGAACCGCGTCTTCGGGCGACGCTTCAAAATCACCGCGTTCCGCTGGCTTCCGCACGACGAAATCTGATTTTTCCCGCGCGGGAACGCTCTCGCCGACGGCGGCGGCGGGCACACGGCGGCGATCCCGCGGAAAAAAGCGCGGAAGCGTTCCCGCCGTGAGGCTTTCATCTTTCGGGAAGCGAATCGCGGACGAGGCGCGCGACGGCGGCGGGAACCTCGGCGAGATCTGAAACGGGGAAATCGAATTCGCGCCGCCCAACGTCTTCGCGGAAAATCAGCAGGCGTCCGGCGGCGAAATGCGCGGCGAACGCGGAGTGGCAGCCCTCGCCGAGCGCGGCGAGAAACGCGCGTTCGACGGAAACGGCGAAAGTCGTTTCCGCGTCCACCGCGCGGGAAAAAAATTCCGCGTCGCGGGAACGCGTTTGCAGCGCGATCGCCGCCTGCGCCGCCGCCGGCACCATTTCTTCGAACGAAAGCGGGCGAAATGCGAGTCCGGGAAAGTCGGCGATTCCGAGCCGAGCCAGCCCCGCCGCGGCGAGAAAGGTCGCGTCGGCGTTCCCGTCGGCGATTTTTTTCAAACGCGTGCGGACGTTCCCGCGCATTTCGCAAAATTCCGCGTCCGGGAAAAGACGCTGCGCCTGCGCGCGGCGGCGCGGCGAGCCCGTGGCGATTTTCACGGGAATGCTCCCGCGCGGTGCGGCGCGGCAGACGAGAACGTCGCGCGGGTCGGCGCGGCGCAGACAGCCGGCGAGCCGCGTTCCCACCGCGAGCGCGGTCGGCAGATCCTTGCCGCTGTGGACGGCGGCGTCGATTTCGCCGGAAATCAGCGCGTTTTCCAGCTCGTTGGTGAAAAGTCCCTTCCCGCCCGTTTTTTCGAGCGACCATTCGAGGCGGCGGTCGCCCTCGGTAACGAAAATTTTCAGCGCGATTTCCGCGTCGGGCACGATTTTCGCGAGTGCGGCGCGGGCTTCTTCCGCCTGCGCGAGCGCGAGCGGGCTCCCGCGCGTGCCGAGCGTCAGTTTCGTTTTCTGTTTCGTTTCCGCCATTTCGGGGAAAAATTAAACCGCGTTCTCGCGCGCAGTGAAAGCATTTTCCGTTTGACTGAATTTTCGGAAAAGCGCACGTTGAAACGCGTGAATCCGAAGCAGGGAAAGCGCAACGCGGGAAAAAATTCGGCTCCGCGCGGCATCAACGTTCCCGCCGGACTCGGGTGGTTTTTCGCGCTTTTGAGTCTGGCGTTTCTCCGCACGCCGACGACGTGCGGCGCGCTCTGGTGCGTCGGCGCGATCTTCACCGTCAGCGGATTTTTCATCAAGCCGCGCGACCTCGCGTTTTTTGGCGCGGGAACGTCGCTTCTCTGCGTATTTTTCTCGATAATGTTCCTCGGCTCGGAATCCGTTTTCATTCGGGCGACCGATTTTCCCGCTTTCCGTTTTCTGAAAGAATGGAGCGTCCCCGAAACCGCCGTTCCCGCGGCGCACGAAAAAACGCCGAAAAAGGCGGCGACTGTGCGGCCGACCGTTCCCGCGGCGCACGAAAAAACGCCAGAAAAGGCGGCGACTGTGCGGCCGACCGTTCCCGCGCGAGAAGATGAATACGAAGAATCCGCCGACGAAGATGAGGCACCGAGCGCGGACGATTATTCGCCGCCCGCACCGAGCGGAGACGAGGTGGGCGACGCCGTTCCCGCCAAAGAAAAGCCGATCGCGCAGCTTCCCGTCGCGGCGTTCGCGTCCATCGCCCGAAACCGCGCGCGGTGGCCGCAGGTCGTGCGCACGGCGCGCCCGCGCTCCGTTCTCCTCACGCACGAAAAGACGCGCGAAATCATCGGGCGCACGGAAGTTCCCGCGGGAACGCGGGTGCGCATTCTGGAAGTGCGCGAAGACGGCGCGCTGCGCGTGCGCGATTCCAGCACGGGGCAGGTTTTTCTGATTCTCGCGGCGGACACGGATTTCGCGGAAAAATACGCAGAGCGGAACTTCGGCGGGCGGTAGGAGGGCGAGCGGATTTCCGTCGTTTTTCTTGCGTTGCGTTCCCGAGGAAAACGCGGCATAACTCTCCGCCAGAATGAGCGACACTGAAAAATCGACCGATTCCGAAAAACTGCCGCGCCTCGTCTGTGCGTTCGCGGGGCTTTTCGCGCTGGCGGTTCCCGCGTTTTCGATTCTCGCGGGAACGCGTCTGCAGGCGGCGCTCGGCGAAATCGTCCTGCGCAATCTCGGCGGGAACGAAACGGCGGGGCTTTCGGCGGCGATTCTGGATTCGTGCCGCCCCGCGTCGTGGGCGTTGCTCGTCGTCGGCGTCGTCGCCGCGATTTCGCTCTTTTCGCTGATGCGGAAAAATTCGACGGCGGGAACGCTCGTCGGCACGGGGCGCATCGCGATCGCGCTGACGCTGACGGGAGCGCTTTCCGTCTTTTACCTGACGGCGATGCTCTTCGCCGTCGCGCTGTCTATCTGACTTTGTTTTTTTTCTTTTCAAATAAAAAAAATTTCACGAACCCGACACGTTTTAACCCTCAACATTTCAAAAAAAAATGCCCATCGAGAAAAAAGATTTCGGTTCCGTCGCAGGTTGCGGGAACGCCACGCTTTTCACGCTGAACAACGCCGCCGGATTTTCCGCGTCGTTCACGGATTACGGCGCGACGTGGGTCTCGTGGCTGACGCCCGACCGTGCGGGAACGTTCGCGGACGTCGTGCTCGGCTTCGATTCCGCCGAAAAATACGCGCGGCAAAAAGCCTACGCGGGAGCGGTCTGCGGGCGCGTCGCCAACCGCATCGCCGGTGGAAAATTCACGCTCGACGGCAAGGAATATCAGCTCGCCGTCAACAGCGGAGAAAATCACCTGCACGGCGGCGAACGCGGCTGGAACGCGTTTCTCTGGGACGCGGAAATCTGCGGGAACGCCGAGGAACCCGCCGTGAAGTTCTCCCGCGTCAGTCCGGATGGCGAAGAAGGCTATCCGGGAACAGTCAAGGTTTCCGTGACCTACACGCTCCGCGCGGACGGCGCGGTCAAAATCGACTACGCGGCGGAAAGCGACGCGGCGACGCCGCTCAACCTGACGAATCACGCGTATTTCAATCTCGCCGGACACGGCACGGGAACGGTGCTTCAGCAATGGCTCAGGCTCGCTTCGGACAAATTTCTTCCGATCGACGAAAAAAGCATTCCCGACGGCGAAATTTGGCACGTGCGCGGACTCGCGCCGTTCGACTTTCGCATTCCGTATCAAATCGGCTCGCGCATCGCGGTGCGCAACGCGCGGCAACTCGCGTTCGCCAAAGGCTACGACCATTGCTACATCATCAGCGGCCAGGCGGGAACGCTGCGCCCGGCGGCGACGCTCGTGAACGAAGCGAACGGACGCGTCCTCGACGTGGAAACGACGGAACCGGCGATGCAGGTTTACAGCGGAAACTGGCTCGCGGACGCGATCGGCGACGTTCCCGGCAAAGACGGCGCGGTTTACGGCGACCACTCCGGAATCGCGCTTGAAACGCAGCACGTTCCCGACGCGATCAATCAGGGGCAGTTCCGCGCAAACATTCTCGTTCCCGGGCGTCCCTACGCGAGCACGACGGTTTACCGTCCGAGCGTTCTCGCGCCCAAAAACTGATTTTTTTCAAAAAAAAATGGAACGCGACGCAAGCATCGAACGCAACACGGCGGAAACGCGGATTCGGCTCAGTCTTCGCATCGACGGCACGGGAAAAGCCGACGTCGATACGGGAATCCCGTTTTTCGATCATATGCTCACGCTGCTCGCGCGACACGGGCTTTTTGATCTCAGCGTCCGCGCCGAAGGCGACATCGGCGTCGATTATCACCACACGGTGGAGGACGTCGGAATCGTGCTCGGCACGGCGTTGCGTCAGGCGCTCGGCGACAAGCTCGGCATCCGCCGCTATGGATTTTTCATCGCGCCGATGGACGAATGCCTGGCGCGCGTCGCGCTCGACATCGGCGGCCGTCCGTATTTCGTTTACGACGTTCCCGCGGCGAATCCGATGATCCGCGATTTCAACATCGGTCTCGTGCGAGAATTTTTCCTCGCGCTCGCGAACGCGCTCGGCGCGAATCTTCACATCAAGCTCGAATACGGCGAAGAGCCGCACCATATCGCGGAATCCGTCTTCAAATGCTTCGCGAAAGCGCTGATGAACGCCTGCGAAATCAATCCGCGCGCGGCGGGCATTCTGCCGAGCACGAAGGAGGTTTTGTGAGCGTTCCCGCGGCGGCGGGCGGAGAAGCGTTCCCGCGGGCGCGCGTTTCCACCGCGCTCATCGACTACGGCATGGGAAACCTGCGCAGCGTTCAGCGCGCGCTGGAAGCGGGCGGCGCGGACGTGCGAATCGTGCGAACGCCGGAAGAGGTCGGCGGCGCGGACGCGCTCGTTTTTCCCGGACAAGGCGCGATCGTCGACGCGATGCGCGAGATCCGCCGCAGCGGATTCGACGTTTTCCTGAGGGATTGGATCGCGGCGGACAAGCCGTTTTTCGGAATCTGCCTTGGTTTGCAGATGCTTTTCGAGCATTCCGAGGAAGGCGACGCGCCCGGGCTGGGAATCTTTCGCGGGAACGTGCGCCGCTTCGCGGAATCGCCGGTGTTGAAAGTCCCGCACATGGGCTGGAACACGATTTCCGTGCGCATGAAGAACGCGGGAACGCTCGCCGACGGACTCGCTCCCGAAGGCGAGTCCTTTTATTTCGTCCACAGCTATTACGTCGAAACGCCGGAAGAGGACATCATCTGGAGCGAGACGGATTACGGCGGGAAATTCGTCAGTGCCGTGCGGCGCGGGAACGTTTTCGCGACGCAGTTTCACCCGGAAAAATCGCAGGCGAAAGGCTTGGCGCTCTACGCGAATTTTCTCCGCGCCGCCGCGTCCGCGGAAATTTGAGCGGCTGATTTTTTCCCCGCGAAAAAAAGCCGCCGCGGCGCGTTCCCGCGAGGTAAATTGCAGTTGCGTAAAAATGCGGCACGGCTCATTATGGCGGCGATGAAAAATATCTTTCGTTTTTGCCTCGCCATCGCTTTCACCCTTCCGTGCGCGCTGTTCGCGCGCCGCGACGAGGGAGTTCTCGTCTATATGAATTTCGACGACATCCGCGAACCGCTGAAAAACGTCGCGGGAACGGATCGCGGAACCAGCGTTTTCGGAACGCGCACAAAGCCCGAAATCAAGGACGGCAAATTCGTTTACTCCGCCGCGTTCAAAAACTCGAACGGCAGAAGCACGGAACCGAACAACTACACCGTCAGCCTCGGCGAACTCGACGGCTATTTTGAGGGCAGCTTTTCCGTCGCGTTCTGGTTCAAGACCGAAAAAAAAGGCGCGGCGGAAGCGATGATTTCCGGCAACAAAGACTGGCTGAAGCCCAACAGTCCCGGCTGGGCGATCACGATGATCAACGGCAAAAACTTTTCGGTTTCCGTCGCGGGGAGAAATTTCGAATTTGGCTTTCCCGCGCTGACTGACGGGCGCTGGCACCACGTCGCGCTCGTCATCAACCGCCAGACGAAAACGATAGCCTGCTACGGCGACGGCAAAAAGCTTCAGGCGTTCAATGGCGTTCCCGCGGGAACGATCGGAAGCAACAACGAAACGCTCGTCGGCGGCAGCGGCAGTGGCGCGTTTTCCGCGCCCGGCACGAACCAGTATTCCGCGTTCGTGGACGACTACGCCGTCTGGCGGCGTCCGCTGACGGAAAAGGAAGTCGCCGCGATGTGGAAAGAAGGCACCGGCGCGCGCGTTCCCGAACCGTCCGCGTTCCCGTTGCTTTTCGGCGGTTTGGCGCTCGCCGCTGGCTTGGCGCTCGTCCGCCGCCGCCGTTCCCGCCGATAAAATCTTCATTCCGATTCCCGCGCTTTTGTTTTTCGGGCGCGGGAACGCTTTTTTTTCAGAAAGGAAAATTTTCTTCCGACGGGAACATGAAAAAATTTCTTCCTTACTATCCCCTTTTAAGACCCGTTTTCGGCACGTTCATGATCGCCCTGTTCTGCGGCGCGCTTTCCGGCGTCGCCAGTGGATTCGGGCTTCCGCTGATGCTGAAAAAAGTGCTTCCCGTGCTTTTCGGCGGCGGGAACGGGGATCTCGTTCTGCTGGATTTTGACAGTTCCGAAGAAATTTTTTCCGGCTTCGCGCCGACGTGGCTGCCGGACGTCCATATCGTCGTTCCCGCGGATTACGTGCTGATTTTCGCGCTGTTGCTGATGCCGCTCGTCTTCATCGTCCGCGGCGCCGCGATGTTCGGGAACACGTATCTGCTGAATCTCTGCGGAATCCGCGTGCTGGAAGCGATCCGCATGAAACTTTTTTCTCACCTACAGCGGCTGCATCTTGGATTTTTCGGAAAAAACAAATCCGGCGACCTGCTCAGCCGCACGACGGGCGACACGATGCTCGTCAAAACCGTTCTCGTCGAAGTCACGAACGATCTCGTGATTCAGCCGTTCACGCTGATTGGCGCCATCGGATTCATCGTCTGGGCGGCGTTTCAAAGCACGGCGACGCAGCAGTTTTTGCTCAGCTTGTGCGTCGTTCCGCTGACGGTCGTTCCCGTGCAGGTCATCGGCAAACGCCTGCTGAAACGGTCGAAAAAAATGCTGCAAAGCGCGGGCGAGCTTTCCAGCGTGCTTTCGGAAAGCCTGCAAGCGCCGCGCGAAATCCGCGCCTACAATCTCGAGGACCGCGAGTGTTCCCGCTTCCGGAAAATCGTGCGTCAGTTTTTCGACTTACAGATGAAATGCGTGAAATACGACAAAATGCTCACGCCGCTCATCGAAATCATCGCCGCGTGCTCCGTTTCTTTCGCCGTGTATCAGGCGGCGATCGCGAAGCTCGATCAGGACACCGTGATCGCGCTCGTCGGTGCGCTTTATTTTGCCTACGATCCGATTAAAAAAATCGGGAAAATCAACAACCGCGTCAAGGAAGGCACGGCGGCGCTCGCGCGTCTCGAAGAAATCTGGCGCGCGCCGATCGAAGTCGCCGATCCCGCGCGGCCGCATCCGCTCGGGAACGTCCGCGGCGAAGTTCGCTTCCGCGACGTCACGTTCGGCTACAACGACGTTCCCGTGCTGCGCGGCGTTTCGTTTTGCGCGAAGCCGGGCGAAACGATCGCGCTCGTCGGTCCGTCGGGCGCGGGGAAAAGTTCCCTCGTCAATCTGATCCCGCGCTTTTACGACGTGAGCATCGGCGACGTTTCCGTGGACGGGATCGACGTCCGCGACGTCCGCCTCGCCGATCTGCGCCGGAACATCGCCGTCGTTTCGCAGGAACCGATTCTTTTCAACGACACGATTTTCAACAATATTTTGATCGGCAGGCTCGACGCGACGCGGCAGGAAGTCATCGAAGCGGCGCGGCGGGCGTCCGCGCTCGAATTCATCGAAGCGCTGGAAAACGGCTGGGAAACCCTTGTCGGCGAACGCGGCGGGCGGCTTTCCGGCGGACAGCGGCAACGCATCGCCGTCGCGAGAGCGTTTCTGCGGGACGCGCCGATTCTGATTCTCGACGAGGCGACGTCCGCGCTCGACACGGAAAGCGAAGCGCAAATCCAGCATTCGCTGGAAGAACTCGTCCGCGGGCGCACGACGTTCATGATCGCGCATCGTTTTTCTTCAATCCGCACGGCGAAACGCATTCTCGTCTTCGACGACGGAAAAATCATCGCCGACGGCGCGCACGAAAAAATTTACGCGGAATGCCCGCTCTACCGCGGTCTTTACGACCAGCAGTCAATGGAGAAAAATCCCGCATGATCGGTGCTCCCGTCATCATCGCCGTTGCCGTCGCCGGCTTCATCGCCCTTTTCGCCTATCTGCGTCGGCGGTGGAAATTCGAATTCGCCCGATTGGAAGCGAGCCTTCAGCATGAACGCTACGCGGGAAGGCTGACCGTCGATTTCATTCACGCGCTTTCGGACACGTTCGAGGGCGAAATCGGCGACCACAACGTCTCGCGGGAACTGCTTTACGAAAGCGTTCTGCGCACGGCGGTTCGGGGCACGCGGGCGATGAGCGCCTGCATCTTCGTCGTTCAAGGCGAAAGGCTCGTTCCCGCGCGCATGTCCGGGCTTTTCCCGTTTCTGGACGGCGTTCCCGAAGAGCTAAAAAACGCAAGCCGGACGGCGCTGATCCGCGCGTTTTTCCGCGGGAAAAGCTACCTCATCAAAGATTCCGTCTTTTCGGAAGTTCTCTCGAAAAAAAGCGCGGGGCTGATCAATGCGTTCCCGTCGCGAGAACGGACGTTTTTTCTTCCCGACCCGCCGACGTTCCCGCGCTCCCTGCTCGCCTCGCCGTTTTTCTTCGAAGGCCGCCTCGCGGGCGTCATCGCCGTCGCCAACCCGCGCCACGGCGGGCAGTTCACACCGGCGGAACTTCACCTTGCCGAAGTTCTCGGCGAACAGCTCGCAACCGCGCTGAAAATGCGGGAACTCTTTTCCGTCGAAGCCGAAAAAATCCGCCTCGACAAGGAACTCGGTCTCGCGAGCAGTATCCAGAAACTTCTGCTCCCGCAATACATTCCGCAGGCGCATTCGCTGGACATTGCGACCGTCTATCATCCCGCGCAGAAAATCGGCGGCGACCTCTACGACGTCTTTGACCTCGGCGGCGGGCGCACGGCGGCAATCGTCGCCGACGTTTCTGGGCACGGCATTTCCGCTGCGCTGCTCATGGCGATCTGCCGCACGAATTTTCAGCATGTCGCGCGCAACGCGATCACCGCCGCGGATCTGCTCCGCCAGCTGAATCTGGCGATGATGCATTCCTTCAAACGCGGCATGTTCGTCACCATCGTCTGCGCGTTCATCGACACGCAACGCAACACGTTGACCATCGCCCGCGGCGGGCACGAACGTCCGTTTCTGATTTCCAATCATCTCATCGAAAAAGGGAAATACGAAATTGAAATGCTCGACTCGAAAGGACTCGCAGTCGGCATTTCCAAGCCGGAAGTTTTTGACGCGACCATCACCGAAATTTCCCATTCGTATTCCCGTGGAGACGTTCTCGTTTTCTACACGGACGGGCTGACGGAATCCGTCAACGCCGACGGGGAGGAATTCGGCGCGGCGCGCCTCAAATCCGTCCTGAAAACCATGCACGACCGTTCCGCCGAAGAAATCAACGCCGCCGTCATCCGTGAGCTCAAGGCATTTACCGGCGGGAACGAGCCAGCGGACGACCTCACCGTCGTCACGATCCGCGCCATCTGACGCGTTCCCGCGCCGCTCGAAAAAACTTGCGCGGCGTTGACGGGAACGGCGATTTTTGTTTTCCTTTGCATACCTTTTTATGAGCGATCCTATCAAGCACGAATGCGGAATTGCCGTTGTCCGGCTTTTAAAGCCGCTTGATTTTTACGAACATAAATACGGCTCGCCGCTTTACGGATTCAATCAACTTTTTCTCCTGATGGAAAAACAGCATAACCGCGGTCAGGACGGCGCCGGTATCGGATGCGTCAAGCTGAGCGTTCCCGCAGGAGAAAGTTTCATGAATCGCGACCGTGCGCTCGGTTCCGGTGCACTCACCGAGATGTTTTCCCGCCAGCTTGCGGACTACGACGCGAAGGTCAAGGAAGGCATCATCATTCCCGAAATGCCTTCGACGGTGAAAGCGAACTTCAATTTCGGCGGCGAACTACTGATGGGCCATCTGCGTTACGGCACCTCCGGAAACTATGATTTGAGCACTTGCCAGCCGTTCGCGCGAAAATCGATCTGGCCGACGCGCAATCTGATGATCGCCGGAAATTTCTCGATGGCGAATCCGGGCGAACTGAACGAAACGCTGATCAACCGCGGCGCGCATCCGATCATTTCCACGGACACGCAGGCGCTCATCGAAGAACTCGGCTACTGGCTCGACGACGCGCACACGACGGTTTTCCGCCGCCTGCGCGACTCAGGCGTTCCCGGGCGGGAAATGCCCGCGAAAATCAGGCACGATCTCGATCTGGCGCAGGTGCTCCGCAACGCTTCGACGCATTGGGACGGCGGCTATGCGCTGAGCGGCATGACGGGAAGCGGCGACATGTTCGTGCTGCGCGATCCGCACGGAATCCGCCCGTGTTTCTACATCTGCAACGAAGAAATCGTCGCCGTCGCTTCCGAGCGCGTCGCTCTGATGACGATTTTCAACGTCAATGAAAACGACGTTCACGAACTTCAGCCCGGCACGGCGATGATCGTCGATTATCTGGGAAAAATCCGTTTCGAAAAAATCATCGAGCCGGCAGAAAAAACGCACTGCTCGTTCGAACGCATTTATTTTTCCCGCGGGAACGATCCCGCCATTTACGAAGAACGCAAGGCTCTCGGCGCCGCCCTCGTCCCGCAGATTATCAAGGAAATCGACGGCGATCTCGCGCACACCGTTTTTTCATTTATTCCGAACACGGCGGAAACGGCTTATTACGGCATGATGGGCGAATTGCGCGTCAACCGGAGGCGTCAAGTCTGCGCGGAACTGCGCGACGCCGTGAAGGCGGGAACGATCGACGAAGCCATGCTCGCCCGGCTCATCATGGGCAACTGGCCGCGCGGAGAAAAGCTCGCGCACAAAGACATCAAGTTGCGCACGTTCATTTCTCAGGAAAAAGACCGCACCAAGCTCGCCTCTCACGTCTACGACATTTCCTACGGCGTGGTGAAGGAAGGCGAAAACATCGTCGTCATCGACGATTCCATCGTGCGGGGCACGACGTTGCGGGAATCCATTCTGAAAATTCTTTCCCGTCCCAATCCGAAAAAAATCGTCGTTTGTTCTTCTGCGCCGCAGATCCGCTACCCGGACTGCTACGGGATCGACATGAGCGAGCTGGGAAAATTTCTCGCTTTCCAGGCGGCGATTTCTCTCTGCCAGCAGCGCGGGAAAGGCGATCTGCTTCGGGACGTCTATCAGGACTGCATCGCGCAGCAGGACAAGTCGCCGGACGAAATCGTCAACCACGTCGAACGCATCTACGCCGAGTTTTCCGTCGATGAAATTTCCCGTAAGTGTGCGGAACTGGTTTATCCGAACGGCGACTGGAAAGGAGATCTCGTGCTTGTTTTCCAGACGATTGAAAATCTGCACAAAGCTTGTCCGGAAAGCTCAGGCGACTGGTATTTCACGGGAAAATATCCGACGCCCGGCGGCTATGCCACGCTCAACCGCGCCTACATCAATTTTTACGAGAACCGAAGCGGTCGGGCGTATTAAAAAAGCCTGAAAAAAGAACGTTCCCGCGAAAATCTTTGTGGGGGGAGCGTTTTTTTGTCCGTTCAAAAATCCTCGCGGGAACCGTCGTTCCAGCGCGGACCGTCACGATTGGCGCGCTGGTTCTCCTTTTCAAGCGCGTTTCCGAAATCTTCCCAAGTCGTGATTTCTCCTTTCAGAACGCCGGTAACCGCAGGTTTATTGAATCCGGGATCTTCCGGATCCTCCATCTGCGTGCAGGACGACGCCAGCGTTCCCGCAATGAAGATCGCCGCGAAGACGCGCATGCGCTTCGTTTTATCGAAAAGAATCCTCATCGCGGGAACGTTGACCTCGCTCATTTCCGTTCGGCGCGCGCCATCGCGTCTTCTTTCAAAAACGCTTTGACGGCTTCTATCGATTGCGCGGCTTCCGCTTTCGCTTCGGCGAGATCCTGTTTTTTGCTCGTCGCGAAAATGTAGAACTTGCACTTTGGCTCCGTGCCGCTCCCGCGGACGGCGATTTTCATGCCGTTTTCGAGAGAGAAAAAGTAAAAGTCCTCTTTCGGAATGATGTCGCCGTCGCAATCTTTGATTTCATCTCGCCCGAAATCTTTGAAATCGACGACTTTGCTCCCGAGAATTTCTTTCGGAGGATTCTCGCGGAGAGAAGTCAGAATCTGCTTGATCTGCGCGGCGCCGCGCGCGCCTTCGAGCACGATGTTCAAAAGCGATTCCAGATAGCATCCGTATTTTTTGTATATAGAATCCAGATACTCGGCGATGTTCATTCCCTTGGCTTTCGCCCATGCCGCCATTTCGATGATCATCAGCACGGCGGCGTTCCCGTCTTTATCGCGAACGCAATCCGAGCCGAGATAGCCGTAGCTTTCCTCGCCGCCGGTAACGAAAAACGTTCCGTGTTTGAGTTGAAGTTCCGCGCGTTTTCTCCACGGGAGCGAAGGATACGCCGCGCCATTGGCTTCTTCTTTCAAAATTTCCGGAGTAATCTTCTGCTGATATTTTTGAAGCTTCGCGCCGATCCACTTGAAGCCCGTCAGGGCGTTCACGCAATTCACTCCGTTCGCGGCGGCGATCGCGTCCTGCAACGGAGAAGTGACAAAGGTCTTGATGATTGCGGAATTTCGAGTTCCCGCGGTAGGCAGGATTCCGAGTTCCTTCATGCGGGCGATGCGGAAATTCGTGAGCATCGAGCCGGTCTGATTTCCGGAATAAAGCGTGTAAGAACCGTCGCGATTGCGCGCCGCCATGCCCACGCGGTCATCGTCGGGATCCGTTCCGAGAATGATGTCTGCGCCGACTTCCTTCGCCTTTTCAATGGCGAGCGTGAACGCTTCGGCGTTTTCCGGATTCGGCGATTTCACCGTCGGGAAACGACCGTCGTGCGCAAGCTGTTTTTCGACGACGGTGACTTCCACGCCCATTTTTTTCAATGCGGGAAGAATCATTACGTCGCCTGTGCCGTGAATGTTGGTGTAGCAGACTTTCAGACCCGAACCGCGGATCGTTCCCGCGTCGAGCACGGATTCGGAAAGTGCGGAAAGGTAGCTTTCTTCCGCTTCCGCGGGAACGCGCTTTACTTTTTCAAGGCAGACGTCAAGGTATTGCGGAATATCCGAGAGCTTCACCGCGTTCACGTTCTCGATAATCGCTTCGGCGTGAGGAGAAATGACCTGAGCACCGTCGTTGAAATAACATTTGAACCCGTTGTCATGAGACGGATTATGGCTCGCCGTGATGACGATTCCTGTGTCCGTGCCGAGTCTACGTATCGTGTAGCTGAGCTGCGGCGTGGAACGCGGTCCGTCGAAGACATATGCTTCGCCGCCGAGCTTCGTCCAAATACTCGCGGCGAGTTCACTGAAATGTTTCGAAAAATGGCGAACGTCGTGTGCGATGACCAGCCGCGGAGAACGCGTTTCTCCATTCCGTTCAAGCCAGCCGGAAATATAGCGGAAAAGCCCCAGCGTGGCGCGAACGATGTTGAAATCGTTCAAATTCGCCGTGCCGACCGCCGTATGCTCTGGCGCGCCGAGATCATTCGGAACGCCCTTTTCTGAAAGAGGTGTTACTTTGCCTATCGTGCGACCCCGCATTCCGCCGGTTCCGAACGCAATTTTTTTGAAAAAGCGGTCGTTAAGTTCGCTCCATTCTTTTTCCGCGACAAGCTCTTCGATCGCTTTCACCGCCCAAGGCGGGAGGAATCCGGCTTCAAGCCATTCGACGAGGTTATTTTTTGTTTCCTCCGTAATGTTTCCCGCAGAAAAAGCGGTTTTGATTTGGTCAATAAGCATCATAGTGAAGAAAAACTAAACGACGTTCCCGCAGAACGCGATTTTTTTAACTGAATTTTCAAAAAAAATCCGTTCCCGCCCTTTTTTCTTTTTTATTTATTAAAATGCTCGATTTCGTCAGACTGAACCCTCTCCAAAATATAAAAGCACTTATGAAAATCGAAACAAAATGCGTTCAAGCTGGCTGGACTCCGAAAAATGGGGAACCGCGGGTTCTTCCTATCTATCAGTCCACGACGTTCAAATACGAGACAAGCGAACAAATGGCGGATTTGTTCGACTTGAAAGCTTCCGGATATTTTTACACTCGTCTTCAAAATCCTACGAACGATGCCGTCGCCGCAAAAATCTCGGCACTCGAAGGCGGCGTCGCCGCGATGCTCACGTCATCGGGACAAGCCGCTTCGTTCTATTCGATTTTCAATCTTTGCGAAGCGGGAGATCATTTCATCAGCACGGCGAATATTTACGGCGGAACGTTCAATCTGTTTCAAGTTACGATGAGAAAACTCGGAGTCGAAGTAACATTCGTCGATCAAGATTTGCCTGCGGAGGAAATTCAGAAGGCGTTCCGCAAAAATACAAAGGCGGTTTTCGCCGAAACAGTCGCCAATCCCGCGGGAACGATTCTCGACATCGAAAAAATCTCCAAAATAGCCCACGACAACGGCGTTCCTTTAATTGTGGACAATACATTTTCGACTCCGATACTTTGCCGTCCGTTCGAATTTGGCGCGGACATCGTGGTTCATTCGACGACAAAATACATGGACGGACACGCCTGCGCGGTTGGCGGTGTCATTGTGGACAGCGGGAATTTCGATTGGGAAGTTCATAAAGATAAATTTCCCGGGCTGACGGAACCGGATCCGAGCTACCACGGGCTTTCCTATACTAAAACTTTCGGAAAAGGTGCTTATATTACGAAAGCGACGGCACAACTGATGCGAGATTTCGGATCTATTCAGTCTCCTCAGAATGCATTTTTGCTCAATCTCGGTCTTGAAACGCTTCATTTGAGGATGCCTCGTCATTGCGAGAACGCTCTTGCCGTCGCAAAATATCTTAAAAATCATCCGAAAGTGGCTTGGGTTGATTTTGCGGGGCTTCCCGACAACAAATATCACGAACTCGCCCAAAAACAATTCAAAGGCGGAATTCCGTGCGGAGTTCTGACGTTCGGTATCAAAGGCGGACGGGAAAAGTCCATCAAATTCATGGACAATTTGAAGCTGGTCTGCATCGTGACACATGTTGCAGACGCACGCAGCTGCGTATTGCATCCTGCAAGTCATACGCATCGTCAGCTCTCGGACGAACAGCTTGTGGCGGCGGGAATCCGTCCGGATCTGATCCGGATGTCCGTCGGAATTGAAAATATTGAAGATATTCTTGACGATCTTAACCAAGCTTTCGAAAAGATTTAAAAAAATAATAGACAAACTTTATTTTAGCTCCGCTTTTTTCATGGTTAGTTTGGGGTTAATTGAAAGAAGTTGAAACTAGAGAGAAATCACACCTGCGGGAACGCTGTTCCCGCAGGCTTTTTTTTTACGGCGAACGCTATTTCTTGCACAAAGAAAAGCGGGGAAACAAAGTAAAACTTATCTCGCCAAATATCCAAGATTCGACTATTAGTTTATACCTCAAATTTTAAAGAAATGAACGCAGAGGTTTCGGAAACAGTTAAGATCATAATCGACGGCAAAGAATACGATGCTCCCGTGTTTCGCGGAACGGAAGGTGAACGCGCCATCGACATTATGAAACTGCGTTCTCAAACCGGCTATATTACATATGACGACGGATACGGGAACACGGGTTCGTGCAAAAGCAAAATCACGTTTATTGACGGAGAAAAAGGAATTCTGCGTTACAGAGGTTATCCCATCGAAGAATTGGCGACACATTCCAATTTCATCGAAAGCGCATACCTTGTAATTCACGGACACTTGCCCAATGTCAGAGAACTTGAAGAATTCCGAAACAATATTCTGCTGAGTGCGGGAATTCATGAAAGTTTGCGGAATTCGTTTTCCGGGTTCCCGCCGTCGGCTCATCCTATGGCCGTTCTTTCTGCAATGCTGAACGCTTTGGGGTGCTATTACCCTGAACTTTCTTCAAATAATCGCAAACAAGACTTAGAAAATTTTGAAATGACGGCAACGGTGCTGATTTCAAAAATTCGGGCATTGGCAGCGATGTCTTATCGATTCCGCAACGGTTATCCCGTGATTTATCCACACCGAGGCTACAACTACTGCGAAAATTTTCTTCATATGATGTTTTCTCAGCCGGGAGAAGATACTCAAGTTCACCCTGACGTCGCGAAAGTGCTCGATATCCTTCTCTTGCTACACTTGGACCACGAACAAAACTGTTCAACTTCGACAGTGAGAATGGTGGGAAGCGGCGGAGCAAATCTGTTTGCTTCCGTTTCCGCGGGAGTCTGCGCTCTTTGGGGACCGATGCACGGCGGAGCAAATCAGGCGGTCATCGAAATGCTGAAAAAGATAGAATCCGAAGGAGACGACGGAAGCAATTTCATTCAAAAAGCGAAAACAGGAGAAGTTAGGTTAATGGGATTTGGGCATCGCGTTTACAAAAACTACGATCCTCGGGCAAAAATTTTAAGAGAACAATGTCGAAAAGTTATTGATGCACTCGGAACCAGTGATCCTCTTTTGAAAATTGCCCATAGACTTGAATATATCGCTTTGAATGACGAATATTTTCAAAAGAGAAACTTATATCCGAATGTCGATTTTTACAGCGGAATCATACTGAGAGCTCTGAAAATTCCTGTTAATATGTTTCCTGTCATATTCGCGATGGGACGTATGCCTGGATGGATCGCTCAATGGTATGAAATGGCGTCTCATCCAAACGGGAAGATTCACCGTCCGCGACAAATTTACATTGGGGAAAGCCCAAGAAAATTCGTTCCTTTAATGGAACGCGAATAATTTTTAACAAAAAATCAAAATGAACGAACTTAGTTTCAGCGATCAGGCAATGGCGGAATTAAACAAACTTTCCGCACTTGAACAGATGCCTTTAATCGAAGCTCTCAGCACCGTAAATATCGAAGAGCTTAAACAAGACAAAAACAAATACGGTGCTTTCTCGCGAGGGAAAAAGACTTACTACCGATTGAGAAAGGATGATTTACGGTTGTACTTCACGGAAAACGACGGCGGAATATACTGCAGTCATATCCTGCATAAACATAGCATTACAGATTTTGCTTTCCGCTCAAAATTACCTGTGAAAGAAGAGCACCTTATTGAACAAGATAAAAATTTCTGGGAATATCTGGACTCTTTGAGCAAATAACGGTTTCATATTCCTATATCTAATAGGAAAAGCCTGCCCTATTTAAAATGGAAGAAAAAAAAGAAATTCAAGAAAAGGATTCCACAAAATACAGGAATGTCCACGACGCTGCCCGTATTTACCTTTTACCTAACTTTTTTACCGCAGGTAATATGTGTTGCGGATTTCTTTCAATCTGTAAATGCATAGAGGCAAAAAATGCCCCAAATATTGTCGAAGCCAATAATCTTTATATGTGGGCTGTTTATTTTATTTTTTGTGCCTGTATTTTTGATTTATTCGACGGGAGAATGGCAAGAATTTTCAAGAGAGAGTCAATGTTTGGCGCAGAATTCGATTCGATCGCCGATACGGTCTCTTTTGGCGTAGCTCCGGCATTTCTTGTTTACTTTCTTATTTTCGATCCTGAACGGGCAAATTCTTTTGACTGGCTCAACAACCTTACCGCCAGTGCCGGTCCAATCATCGGGTTTATTTATTTACTCTGCGCAGGTATTCGACTTGCAAAATTTAATGTTTTAACGAATCCGCTTATTCCTGGGAACGAGAAAAAAAGCCCCGCTTCAGACTTTATGGGTATTCCTTCGCCTGTCGCTGCGGCAATTACAGCTTCGCTCGTTCTGTTGCTTACACAATTAAATCACGACCAAAACGCTTTAGTAACCTCAACTTCGCTGAAAACCTGGCTTTCCGTGATCCTTCTGCCAGTAATGCTGTTGGTTTCAATTCTAATGGTAACAAACATTCCATATCCAACCTTTAAACATATAAACTGGAACGGAAAAACCAGAGCTCTGGCTTTTATCTCAATAATCCTCTTAATTATTATAGCCGCAAAATTTCATACCTTTACAATACCGTCAGTCTTGCTTGTCTACGTATTTTACGGAATGTTTCGCGCATTAAAAAAGAAGCTGTCTAAAACAAATTCAGAAAATACGGAATCTGATAGCGTTGAAGAAACATTCTAGTTTTCTGTGAATATGAAGATAATTAATTCCATAATAAAAAATTAAACAAATAAAAGAAGGATAATCTTTTGCTTATTATCAAAAAAAATTAATTTTAAGTGAAGATTTTAAAAGGCTTTTGGAGATTTATACGCATTTTTTACATCTATAAATATTATGATGAAATAAAAAGGAAATAAAAAATACATATTTAAAACTTGTTAAAAACATAGTATTGCCAATAAAACATTTTTCGACGATTGTAGTTTCATCATGAAATTCAGGATAAATAAAGATTTTTTCTCCGCGGGTTTGGGACAAGTTGTAAATATCGTAAACAGCAGATCTGCTCTCCCCGTTTTCAATAATGTTCTCATAGAAGCTGAGAACGATAAGATACGTCTTACTACGACGAATCTCGATATTGGTATTCGCTGTATCGTGAAAGCAGAAGTAATTGCTCCAGGTTCTATTACTCTTCCTGTAAAAAAATTGAAGGATATCGTAAGCGGTTTAATGGGAAGTGAAGTGATTTTTGAACTTTTCTCCGGAACTAAAGTGAAGATTACTTCCGGAAGCTCAGACGCCACGATTACTGGAATTGAAACGGAGCAGTTTCCTTCTCTTCCTGTTGTTAGTGAAGAAAATCTTTTTGAAATTAATCAGAGTGATTTGGCTGCGATGATTAAAAATGTTTCATATGCGCAGTCGACCGATGAAAATCGTTACGTCTTGAACGGGGTTTTCTTTAACTTTACAGAAGACGGACTCACCCTTGTTGCTACGGATGGTCGCCGTCTTGCGACTTGCGAGAAGAAAATTGACTCTTTGCCAGTAAAAATGAAACCTTTTATTCTTCCTGCTAAAACTGTCAATGAACTGCAGAAGCAGCTGAGAGCAAAAGGAAAGGTTTCCATTGGTTTGAATGAGCGGCAGGTAATGTTTAAGGTGGAAATCGATGAAAAAGAAGACGTCGGTCTTTGTGATGAAATAAAAATCGTTTCAAAAATTGTTGAGGGAAATTATCCTCAGTATAGACAGGTCATTCCTAAGGATTCCGGAAAGCATATTGAAGTAGAACGCGATATGCTTTTGCGCTCCGTTGATTTTGCTTCGAAAGTTACTACAGATAAAAATAATTCGGTTTATTTGAATATCTTCCCAAATACCCTTGAGGTTGCTGCAAACGGAGGTGAGAATGAAGCGAGTAATAAAATTGCGGTAAAATACGAAGATACGGAAATGAAAATTGCATTTAATCCTCAATTCCTTTTGGATCCTTTGAAAGCTTTGTCTCAAGATATCGTTGTATTTGAATTCAAAGATGAATTAAGCCCCGGTCTGATAAAAACAAAGGATGAAGGGTTTCTGTGTGTAATCATGCCGCAGCGTAAATAAGAAGCTGATTTATATAAATTTTTTAAGCCTTTTCATAGATTTATGAAGAGGCTTTTTGTTTCTTGGTAAATCTCTTTTTGATATTTATTGATATAGTTTTAATTATAAAATGAAAAATTTTTCCACAATTGTTGCTTTAGCGACTCCAGAAGGCACTTCTGCACTTGCAGTTTTGAGGATAAGCGGAATTCTTTCAGAGCGTATTGCGACAGAAACTTTCGGTAAGACGCGTATCATCCCGCGGCGTGCTTATTTTAGTATATACAGATCTGTTTCTGGCGAGGTTTTGGACGAATGTGTTTGGAGCTTTTTTAAGTCGCCTTTTACGTATACCGGGGAAGATTTACTGGAAATATCTTGCCATGGAAATCCTTTCATTATTAGAAGAATTGTTTCCGATCTTTTTTTGAGGGGATGTATAGGTGCTCAGCCCGGTGAATTTACCCGCAGGGCTTTCCTCAATGGGAAAATGGATTTGATTCAGGCGGAGGCGGTTTCAAATATAATTTCGGCGCAATCGGAAAGTTCTTTCAATGCCGCCAGAAGATTGTTGTCCGGCGAATTAGGAGAAAAAATTTTTCAATGGAACGAAAAAATTTTAGAACTTATCGCGGAAACGGAAACGCAAATCGATTTTTCCGAAGAAGAAATTCCAGAAATAAATCCAGAGTATTTTAAACTTAAAATAAAAAAATTAATAGAAAGTTTAAAGGAAGTAGCCGATTCCGCCCGGTATTTTTCGAGAATTAAAGAAGGAATCAATGTCGTCATTTTCGGCGCACCCAATGCCGGCAAGTCTTCTTTGTTTAATTCCGTGCTTGGATCGGAGAGAGCTCTCGTCAGTGGAGAAGCCGGAACGACAAGAGATTTTATAAGTGAAACCGTTTTAATAGGAACGTATTGTATTAGAATTATAGATACCGCCGGAATTCGTGAAAATTTCGTTTCTGAAATAGAAAAGTCAGGAATAAAAAAGACCATTGATTGTTTAAAAACCGCCGACATTGCAGTTTTTGTAGTCGATGCTTCTGAAGTCCCTGCTGTCCTTCCTCGAGAAATACTTAAAATCATTACAGAAGATAAAACTTTAGTCGTTTTTAATAAAAATGATTTGCCTCCGGCTTTTGAATCTGCGGATTATTTTAAAGGCTTTGAGTGCATTTCTTTGTCCGCCTTAAACGGAAATTCTGAAAATATCTTTAAAAGACGATTGATCGAATTTATAGAAAAGAAAAATATAATGCCCAGGAAGGAGGTTCTTGTTGTTTCCGAACGGCATGCTGGAATTTTGAGAGAAGCTGCAAAAATTCTTTCTGAAGCGATGGAGGAAGCGGGAATTGTTCCCATCGAATTTACATCATCAAAATTGAGAATTGCTATGGAAGTTTTGTCGGAAATCCTTGGAAGAACGGATAATGAGCAGGTTTTGGATAAAGTTTTCTCCTCTTTTTGTATAGGCAAATAAAATGAAGAAAGAGATAAAAATTGATAGAAATAATCCGTATGACGTCATCGTTGTCGGAGCTGGACATGCCGGGGTCGAAGCGGCATTGGCGGCATCTCGGATGAAGGCGAAAACACTCCTCGTTACCGGGAATCTTGATAATATTTCGAAAATGAGCTGTAATCCTGCAATAGGAGGACAAGCTAAGGGACACATCGTTAGAGAAATCGACGCTATGGGAGGCGAAATGGGAATATGTGCCGATACTACTGCCATACAATTCAGGCTTTTAAATGCGTCGAAAGGACCTGCGGTTCAGTCTCCCAGAGCACAATGCGATAAACTGGTCTATTCTGCGCGCATGAAATATGTGTGTGAGCGTCAGGAAAATTTAACTTTATTTCAATGTATCGCGGTAGGGCTTATTTTTGAATTGGGGAAAGTCATTGGGATTAAAACCAATCTCGGTGTTGATTTTTACGGAAAAACCGTTGTTATTACAACGGGGACTTTTTTGAAAGGGAAAATGTTTATTGGAAAAAACGTCAACTACGGCGGTCGTCTAGCGGATTTTAATGCCGAAACGCTTTCCGAAAGTTTTAAGAATGCTGGAATTGATATTGACCGGTTAAAGACCGGAACCCCGGCGAGAATTTTAGGCTCTACTATAGATTTTTCTTGCTGTGAAGAGCAGAAAGGCGATGAAAATCCTGTTTTTTTTGCCTTTTATGATACGAGATGTGAAAAAGATTTGTTCCACGTGGAACAAAACGGACAAAGGTTGCCAGGATGGATACCGGGAACTAACAGACATTCCTGCTGGATAACCGACACGGGATCAAATACGGGAACTTTGATCAAAAACAATATCGAAGATTCACCTCTTTATTCCGGAATGATACATGGTGTAGGAGCCAGATATTGTCCGAGTATAGAAGATAAATTCGTCCGATTTCCGGATAAAAATACACATAGATTATTTTTAGAACCTGAAAGCCACTATTCGGATGAGTGGTATATAAACGGTTTTTCTACTTCTCTCCCCTTTTCCGTTCAGTTGGAGATGATAAAAAGCGTTCCTGCGCTCAAAGATACCGTTATGTTGCGTCCGGCTTATGCTATTGAATATGATTATGCTCCGCCTACGCAACTTACACCTTTCTTGGAAACAAAATCAGTGGAAAATTTGTTTTTTGCGGGACAAATAAACGGAACTTCGGGGTATGAAGAGGCTGCTGTTCAAGGGCTTGTCGCGGGCGTTAATGCTGCTGCAAAAGTTTTTGGAATGAAACCTCTTGTTATAAGTCGTGCGGATGGATACGGAGGAGTTTTGATCGATGATCTCGTGACAAAAGGAACTTCGGAACCTTATCGGATGTTTACCAGTCGCGCAGAATATCGGTTGCTATTTAACCACGGAAGCGCTGAGTTGCGTTTGATTGATAAGGTTGAAGCTTACGGTTTAATTCCGGAATCCAGAATTCGACTCATTAGAAAAAAAGAATCCGCGGTTAAATATTGGTGTGAAGTTTTTGAAAAAATGTCTATTGATGGCGGCACCATCGGAGATGTCTTACGGAAAGATACAACAGTCCTCCCCGATGACCTTCCTAAGGATTTTCTTTCCTTAGATAAGCCTGTTAAAGAAGAGATTTTATATAGGACGAGATATAGAGGTTATTTGACAAGGGAGATGAGGTCTATTGAGCATATGCGCGATCTTGAAAAGATTGTTATTCCTTCTTCGTTTGATTTTGACCGAGTTTCAGGATTGAGGACTGAAGCTTTGCAAAAATTAAAAACATTTCGTCCTGGGAACTTGTCACAGGCGGGACGTATAAGCGGAGTAAATCCTGTCGATATATCGTTGCTTATGGTCGCTTTGAGAGCCCAAAAACATATTTGATTGAATATTTTGATGTTCCACGTAGAACATTACCTTTTCTTAAATTAGTTTATGATTTGGAATATCAAAAAAATATCGCAGCAATGTGCCGTTTCCGGTGAACGTTTTTTTGATGGAGACGAGATCTATTGCTTTATTTGTAAGCAAGATTCAAACGAGTATGTCAGATATGACGTTTTGAAGAAAAATCTAAAAAGATTTGTCGCTTCTGAAGAAATTGTAGGAAAGTGGACTAGAATTATTCATTCCGATGAATCTGAAAATAGAAGTTCAATTGAAAAATTAGGAAATCAAGAGGAGTTTTTCTTTTCTCTTTTTGAAGGGAATGAAACGGAAGAAAAAAAAATGTTAAAACTCTTTTTTGCGCTTTTATTAGAGAGGCGTAAAATTCTTCGGTCTGAATCTTTAAAAGATAAATCTGTGAGAAAATATGTTCATATTAAAAGCGGGAAAGAATTTTATGTGACATATGAGGATTCTCTTTTAGGAAAATTAACTTCTTTGGAAAACGTGATTGAAATGTTAGGATAAGCTCATGAAAACAATGATCCATAAAACGATTGCATTAATTTTTTTGGTGTTTTTCACTTTCGGATGTTCTCCGAAAGTTCCGGAACATTATATTGCGTTTTATTTGGAAGCTCCGGAAAGAAAAGGGGTTTTTGACGCGCAGAAGTTTTTATTCCTTCCTGTAGTAAATAAGGAGATAAGGGTGAGCAATGATCCCGTATTCGATATCGGTGCCCTTTCAGACTGCACGGTAAGAGAGATATTCGATCCGACGCTCGAACAGTCGTTTGAAGGACTGTTTTTCAGGATAAAAGATGAATATACAATCAGACTTAAACAAATTTCTGCAAACCGGGAAGGTCAAAAGTTTATTTTGGTCGCAGATGGAAAACCTCTGGGCTTTTGTGTTTTAAAAAAAGATTTTTCTAGGAGTGATCTCTTTTTTCACGTTATGACGACGGCAGACGGGATAGAAAAAAGAGAGCAATTGGAAGAGCTTTGTTTCGAGCTGAATAAATTCATTCTTGAATTCAGAGAGTATAAGGAAAGGAGGTAAGCGTTGATTCGTCGAATGCGGGAAGATTTTATTCGTATTCAGTCTGTATATAATTTTATATACAAATTTTTCCTTTTTCGCACTGAGAGCGACTAAAAAGTCTCGGAATTCGAGGATATATGAATTTGCCGATAGTTTTTCTTCTTTTATGCTTATGCGCTCTAATCGCTTTTTTCATTAACAGGTACAAGCGATTGCCTAAATTTGTTTTTTTGTTTTTTTCTGTTGCGATAATCGTTTTTACTTGTTTCTACGCGCTTAATCGAGAGTCCGCGGAAGATAAGGTTGCTACTGGTTCGGGAGAACGCGATTATCCTGTGATTATCTTTTCCCAAGTTGCTTCCGATATCTATTTTTCTAATGAAGAAACGCGCATCGCTTTGCCAGTGAGCGTTTCCGGAAAAAGAAAATACGATTGCATACGTTTCGTCTTTAACTCCGATGATTCTTCAATTACGGAGCAAGAATTTTTGGATAAAGTTCATTTTTCCTTGCTATCTTCGGACGGCACGTTATTGCCGGCGTCGTATCTTGTTTTTTCGAAAGAAGATGATGTCGATTTCCCGAAAAATTTTATTTTAAAAGTTTTTTTTATTTATCCGACTTTCTCTGAAGATGCAAAAATTCGTTGTATCGTCGAGAATTTTTTGGATTCCAAGTTGAAAATAGCGGAAGTATCCATAGGTTCGTGTCCTTCGACAGAAGAAAAATAAAATTATGGCAGAAAAAAAAATACGTGCGGATGATTTGCTTTTTCGTCAGGGGAAGGCGGAGTCCCGTTCCAAAGCGAAAGTTCTGATTATGGCTGGAAAGGTCAGGAGCGGTCCGGATGCCCTTATTTTGAAGCCTTCTCAAATGCTTCCCGAAAATGTTGAGCTTTTTGTAGAGTCGCCTCCTCGTTTCGTTTCCAGAGGCGGCGAAAAACTTTCCCGTGCTATCGAGCGTTTCGGCGTCCCCGTCTACGGTTTGCGGGCGTTGGATATAGGAGCAAGCACTGGCGGCTTCACCGATTGCCTTTTACAAAACGGCGCGGAATCCGTAACGAGCATTGACGTAGGTCATGGTCAATTGCATCCGAAACTTCGGCATGATCCGAAGGTTGCGAGTATGGAAAAAATCAATGCCCGGCTGTTGGATTCCGTTGTTCTTCCTTTTGATTCATATGATCTTGTCGTTGGCGATCTTTCGTTTATTTCTCTAAAAATGGTGCTCATGCCGGCGTGGAATAGGGTAAAGGAGAAAGGCGGTCTTATAATGCTCATAAAGCCGCAATTTGAAGCGACGCGGGAGGAGGTTTCGAAAACGGCGGGGATCATTAAAGATCCGGCCATTCATGACCGTGTCGTTAAAGACGTTTTAGCCTTCGCGGAAAAATCTCTTTCGGGTTTCTCCTTGGTCGGCGTATGCGATTCGCCTATTCGTGGCGGAGACGGAAATAAAGAATTTCTTTTCTATGCCCGGAAAATTTCTGAAAAATAAGGCTTGTCAAAGAAGAACCGACGTGAATTAATAACTTCTCACTTTAAAAGTTATGGAAACCAATCAGCAACATTCAAAAACGCCGTTGGATTTTGATTTCACGGATGTTGAAGCTCTTTCCCGTTTTGTCACTGAAACAGGCAAAATTCTTCCGCGCCGTATTACGGGGCTTACCGCTAAGCAGCAGCGTCATGTTACGTCCGCTATCAAGCGTTCCCGCAATATGTTGCTTATGAAGTAAGAATTTTTTTTCTTTTTGAAAAAAAAATACGCTGATTCGGTCAGCGTATTTTTTTTATCTTTCGACTTTAATCTTTCTCCCATATCAATTCGGTCCTTACTTGAATTTTTTGTTATGCGGAATAAGACCTTGGCGGGGAAAATTGTTTGAACCGCGAATTCTGTAAAAATGACGACCGGTCGCCTACCCCTAAGCGACCGGTCTTTTATTTTCTATATCTCGTTGCTTATTACCCCATCTCTCGCTAAGCGAGAGAAAAATGATAAATATGAACCATACGAAATCATGGGAAAGAATACTTGTCAATAGTTTTTTTTATTTTTTTTGAAACTAATTTTTCTCGTTTGTTTTTTATTCTTTGTCCCTCTTGGTAAATAAGTCCATGCTTACACTCTACCGATGGCGTTTTTCCGTAAAATAAGCGCGCTTTTCCTAAATGCGTCAATTTTTTTTGTAAAGAAGCTCTGGATCTTCTTTACAGCGCTTTTGTTTATTCAAATCGGGATTTTCTACGCGACGATTTCCGAAATTCCGATACCGAAACGTTTTGCGGAAAAACTGTTTTCCGACATTTTGAAAGAAGAGGGCATCCGTTGTTCAATAGGTTCCGCCAGTCTGCGCAATTTTACGGTTTTTACAGCACAGGATATCCGCGTCGATACTCTCGGCGGGAACGAACCGATGTTGGGGATCCGGCGTTGTGCCGTGAAACTCTCTCCCGGCGCGTTGTTTGATGGGAACTGGATTCCCCGGTTTTTATATGCAGACGGAGTGGATATTTATTGTCTTTCCGCAAATTCGGTAACCGGCCGTTCGGAGAAACTCATCACCGACGGGGCTCTCATTTCCCGAAGAGAGAGCGGCGTCATAAGCATTGCATCCGCGAGATTTCGTGCGGGCGGCGGCACGTTCGTCTGCTACGGGGAATGTCCGGGAACGCGCGGTTTTTTCGGGGATTTCGGCATTTCCGAAGACGATTCGTCCGACGGGAATTCCGCCGCGGGCGAAAAGTGGATTTCGGTTTTTTCACGTAATGCGGGAACGCTGTCCCGAATCTTGAATTTTCCGGAAGTGCGCGCCGTGCTGGATTCCGGTTCGTTTCTCGCGCATTTGAGTCCAGCGGGCGGGAACGCGGCGGAGATTGAGCTTTTCGCGTATCTTCCCGGCGTCGAAATTTCGGATCGTTTCGCGTTAAATAAAATCACGGCGACGCAGGCGCTTTCCGTCGTTCCCGCGAATCGACGAATTTTTCCGAAGGGCGGGCTGAATCTTCATGCGGAAAGTGTCAGCGCGACGTTCGGCGATTTTTTTTCAGACAAAACCCGATTCGCCGCCGTCGGCGTTTCGGTCGCCGCGCAGCTTCCCGGCGCGCTTTTTTCGGCGGACGCATCGCTCGACGAACGTTTGCCCCGCCGAGTTTTCGTTCGTGCGGATCGCGCGCGCGCCGTCTCTTTCCGAAACGGTGTTTTCGATGCGGGAACGGTTTCCTGTCGCATTGCGCCTGCGGAAGCGTGGCGTTTTCCCGCGGCATACGATTTTCTCGCGAACGCGGTGTTCGGGAATACGTTTCTCTCCGCCGCGGGAACGGTTTTCGCGTCCGCCGATCGCTCTTCGCTGAGCACCGAATATGAAATTTCTCTGGACTTGCGCGACATTTTCGCGTTCCCGCAGACACGCTTCATCGCCATGCAGAACGACGTGAAGCGGCTGCGCTTCACGGAATCGCCGAATCTGCGCGGGAACGTCCGCTTCGCTCCGGGCATGAGTTTCGAGCGGGCGAACGTGGAGCTGTCCGCCGGAGAAACGACGTGCGGAGAACGTCATTTGCGCGAGCTCCGCGTCGCGGGAACGCTGACGCCCGACGGCATGGTTTTTCCGGAAATCCGCGCGCGCGGTTCGGATTTTCTGGCGAATGCGGACGTCCGCACGCAGTTTTCTTCCGTCGGCGATTTCCGCGTCCGCGCGTGGGGAACGATTGATCCGTCCTACATCGACGGGCGGCTCGGCTGGTTCTGGGAAAGAATCTGGCGCGACCTGCGTCCTGCGCCGAGCGAGATCCGTCCGCGCGCGGACATCGACGTCTACGGCAACTGGGGCGAAAAGTGGGAACACGTCTTCGGCGCCATCGCCGGAGAAAATTGCTGGGGCAACGGCGTTCTCGTGGACAAAGTGCGGTTGCGCGTCTATGAAGACCCGCTGATGATCGCCGCGTTCGACATGAATTTCGAGCGCGGGGACGACCGTGTCAAAGGAAACATGCAGTGGCATTACGCGATGGAGCCGGATTACCATTACCGCGATTTCCGTTTTCTTTTCACGGGAACGATTCCGCCGGGAGACGTTCTCCGAATCATCGGCGAGGGGCTGCCGGAAGCACTTTCCGAGATGAAAACCTCCGGCGCGGGAACGGCGGTCGTCTCGGGAATGTTCAGCGGCGATCCCCGCTATTATCCGGAACGGATGCTCGTCAACATCAAGGGAAACGTTCCCGGGAAATTTTCCGTTTTCGGAATCGAAGGCGAGGATTTCAGCGGCGAAATTTTTTACGACAACGGCGTCGTTCTGGTCGGAAATCCGTTCTTCGCGCGGGCGGATTCCGGCTCCGTTTCCGGTGAAATTCGCGTCGCGCTTCCCGAAGACGGTCACGGCGCGGACGGTTCGAAAGTCAATCTCGCGCTGAATCTGAAAAACGTCCGGCGTTCCCGCCTGGCAGACGCGCTGGCGGCGGTCGCTTCGCATATCGTTCAGCCGATGGACAACGACGAAAAAAAAAGCGTTCCCGCCGAGGAAGAGGAAAAAACAGAAGATCTCTCCGAAATCGACGCCGTCTTCGCGGGAACGCTGACGATTCCCGACCTGCGTTCGCTCGACGCTTCGGGAAATTTTTTCCTGCGGGACGAAGACCTCTTTGAGCTGCAGATTTTCGGCGGATTTTCCCGACTGCTTTCCGCGATGAAAATCGATTTGACGACGTTTCATCTGGATCGCGCGGAGGGAAATTACACCGTCCGCGACGGCGCGGTTTTTCTTCCCGACACGCGCATTTTCGGAGAAAGCGGCGAAGTCAACGTGCGCGCGGACGTCTCTTTGCCCGAATTGGAAATAAAAGGCGAAGCGGTTTTCCGCAATCTGCGCGGAACGAGGATCCCTCTGCTCGGAAAAATCGTTCAATGGGGTTCCGCGTCGACGGAACTCCTGCCCGTGAAAATTTCGGGAACGCTCGAAAATCCCGAATGGAGCGTTTTGCCGACGATTTCCAGAATCTGGTTGCCTCCGGACGACGGCTACGGCATCGCGCCGGAACGCGCGGGAACGGACGTCGTTCCCGAAGAAGAATCGCAAGAAAATGAACAGACGAATTAAATTTTTTTTCGCGCGGCGAAGGGTTTTCCGAAATCGCGCGCCGACATTTCGCGACACCGTGTTGCTGACGCTTTTGGCGTTGCTGGCGACGCTGATTTTTTCAGTCGCGTTCTCGCTGAAACTTGACGCCGCCGCGAGCGCGCTTGCGATCATCGGGCTTTCGTTTTTCATGTTCGGAAATCTGATCCGCGTCGCGGGACGCTGGCGGACAGCGCTGCTCTGGCTGAACTGCGTCTGGCTCGTCCTATTTGCGTTTCACCTTTGGTTGAACGGATTTCTCGCGGTTACCTACGGGCTTCGCGCGGATTCCGACATCATTCTGCGCTCGATTTCCAACTCGCAGAGCGACGAATTTCTCGAAGGTTTTTTGCACACCGCACCGTGGGTGCTCGCCGTCGCGGCGGGCGGAATCATCTGGCTCGTCGCGATGCTGAAAATGACGCTGACGTTCGCGGCGCGGGAACGCCGGTTCGGCGCGGGGACGCCGTCGCGCGGGCAGATCGCCGTAACGGTCTGCGCGACGCTCGCATTTTTCGCCGCGAATTTCGTTCCCGCGCTGCGCATGGCGAATCCGATCGGAATTTGCGCGAAACATCTCGCCGATTATCAGAAAATCGCCGAGCAACAGGAATCGCTACGGAAACTCGTGAACGCGACGCGTTCCCGCATTCCCGCGTGGAATCCGACTTACGAGGGACCGCCGAAAAGCACTTTCGTTTTCGTGATCGGAGAAAGCACGAGCCGCTTCAATTGGAGCCTCTACGGCTACGCGCGGAAAACCACGCCCATTCTGGATTCCCTGCGCGGCGAGCTGGTCGTGTTCGGCGACGTGATTTCCGCCGGCGGCTCGACCGTGCCCTCGATGGAGCGGATGCTCACGGGCGCGACAATGCGTTCCCGCACGGATTTTCTCAAAGAACCCGACGTGCTCCTTCTCGCGCAAGCCGCCGGCTACAAGGTTTTTTGGCTTTCGAATCAGAACGACCGCCGCATTTCCCGCCTCTTCGCGCAGACGGCAGACAAAAGCGTCTTCATCAATCGGGGCGACGCGGAGAGCGTGCCGCTCGACGAAGCGCTTTTCCCCGCGTTCAAAGAGGCGCTCGCCGATCCCGCGCCGCGCAAGCTGATAATCCTGCACCCGATGGGCGCACATCCGAAATACGATCGCCGCGTTCCCGAAGGCTTCAACGCGTTCCTCGGCGCCGATGACGAAATCGAAAAGAAAATGGAAGACCTCGGGCGCGTCTTCCTCGTGCGCGACGCTCGCGCGAGCTACGACAACGCGATGCTTTACCAGGACGGCTGGCTGGCGTTCCTGCTGCAGACGCTGCGGGAACAGGCGGAAAAAGACGGTTCCTCGGCGCGTTTCCTCTACGTTTCCGACCATGCGCAGGAAGTCGGCCACACGCGCGATTTCATCGGTCACGATGCCGTTTCCTTCGTCGGCTATTCCGTGCCGATGTTTTATTGGCGGAACGAACCGTTCTCGCCAGAGGAAAAGGCACTGCTCGAAGGGCGCGCCTACCAGACGGATCGCCTCGAACACACGCTACTCCCGCTGCTTTTCATCCGCACGAATTTTTATCGTCCCGAAGACGACATCTTCAACATCGAGCATTTCGCGCCGCAGAAGCGCTATCTCGAATACGAGGATTACGTTCCCGGCGTTCCCGAAGTCTGAATCCGTTCCCGCGCGGCTTCGCGGGAACGCGTCGGGGCGCGGAGAAATCCGTTTGATTTTGCAGGAACGGAGGCATACTTTTTCCGCCATGAAATTTACGAAGATGCACAGCGCCGGAAACGACTACGTTTACGTGAACGGCTTCGAGGAAAAAATCGCCGATTACCACAAGCTCGCCGAGGAAATCAGCCATCGGCACTTCGGCGTCGGATCGGACGGTCTCGTCGTCGTGCTTCCGTCGGAAACCTGCGATTTCCGCATGCGCATGTTCAATTCGGACGGCTCGGAAGCCGAAATGTGCGGGAACGCCTCGTGCTCGATCGGAAAATTCGTTTTCGACAACGCTCTGACGACAAAGCGCGAGTTCACGCTCGAAACGCTCGGCGGCGTCAAGCGCATCACGCTCGGCGACGGCGACGCGAAGCGGCGGCAGGTGCGCGTCGGCATGGGCGCGCCGAATTTCGAAGCGGGAAAAATTCCCGTCGTCGCGGGAACGTCCCCCGTCGTCGATTTGCCGCTCGAAGTCGAGGGAAAAACATGGCTCGCGACCTGCGTTTCGATGGGAAATCCGCACGCCGTGATTTTCACGGACGGAATCGCCAGTCTGGACCTGCCGAAAATCGGACCAAAGTTCGAGCATCACCCGGCGTTCCCGCGCCGCACGAACACGGAATTCATCGAAATCGTCTCGCGCTCGCATTTCAGAATGCGCGTCTGGGAACGCGGCGCGGGCGAGACGTTCGCGTGCGGCACGGGCGCGTGCGCGTCCGTCGCGGCGGGCGTTCTGAAAAAGCTCTGCGACCGCAATGTCCGCATCGACCTGCTCGGCGGGCGGCTCGACATCGAGTGGAACGAAGGCGACAATCAGCTTTATCTGACGGGCTTCCCGACCACCGTCTTCACGGGAACGTGGTGAACCCTCGAGGGGACCGCGATCCGTCTTTTTTTTACGCAAAAGGAAAATTTAAAAAAAACCATGGCAATCGAATTTTTTGACGATTCCTGCGGCATCGCCGACGTTCCCGGATTCCGGACGGGCGCCGCCGCCTGCAACATCCGCGGGAACGCGGATCTGGCGCGTCTGGACGTCGCGCTGATTTTTTCGGAAACGCCCTGCGTCGCCGCGGGAGCGTTCACGACGAACGACGTGAAGGCGGCTCCCGTTTACGTTTCGCAGGCGCATCTGCGCGGCGCGGCGGCGGGAACGCCGATGCGCGGAATCGTCGCAACGAGCGGGAACGCCAACGCCTGCACGGGAGCGCAAGGCATGGCTGACGCAAACGCGATGTGCGCGCTCGCGGCGCGTGCCTGCGGCGTTTCGCCCGAACAGTTCTTCGTCTGTTCGACGGGGCGCATCGGCGTGAATCTTCCGATGGAAAAAATGGCGCGCGGCATCGCCGACGCGGCGAAGAATCTTTCTCGCGGGAACGCGGAATCCTGCCGCGCGGCAGACGCGATTCTCACGTCCGACACGCGCCGGAAGACCTGCACGGCAAAATTTTCCGTCGGCGGAAAAACCGTGACGGTCGCCGGCATGGCGAAGGGCGCGGGAATGATCGAGCCGGGCATGGCGACGATGTTCGGGCTGCTCGCGACGGACGCGAAAATCGCGCAACCGCTTCTGCAGAAATGCCTCTGGAGCGGCGTCGGTCAGTCCTTCAACTGCGTCACTGTGGACGGCGACATGTCCACGAACGACACGGTGCTCATTCTCGCCAACGGCGAAAGCGGCGTCGAAATTTCCGAAAGCGACGCGGGAACGCTCGCGCTTTTCAAGGAAGCGCTCAACGCCGTGACGTTCGGTTTGGCGCGGAAAATCGTCGGCGATGGCGAAAAGATTTCCCGCGTCGTCACGCTGCACGTCTACGGTGCGCGCACGGCGGCGGACGCGAACAAGATCGCGCGTTCGATCGGAAACTCGCTGCTCGTCAAGGCGTCGTGGTGCGGCGGCGATCCGAACTGGGGTCGCCTGCTCTGTTCGGCGGGCTACGCGAAATGCGGAATCGACCAGACGAAAATCGATCTGTTCTATAACGACGTTCCCGTGTTTCTCAAGGGCGAGCTTCAGGCGCAGAACGAAGCCGCGTGGCGCAAGGTCGTCCGGAACAGGGAATTCGCGATTCACATGCACTTGAATCTCGGCGTGCACGATTATCGTCTGATCTCGACGGATCTGACCGAGGCTTACGTCGATTTCAACAAAGGAGAATGATTTTTGCCGATGAAGAATTTTTTCAACTTTTTCCGCGCCGCACTCGCGGTCGCCGCGTTTTTCGCCGTTCCCGCGTTCGCGGCTCCAGACGTCGTCGTCGGGGGCGGAATCATGATCGACGTGCGGCAGGGCGTTTGTCCGCTTAAAATCGAATCCGGCGATCCCGCGCTCGGCGGTCTCGTGCAACGCGCGTTGAAAATGCACGGCGCGATCGACATGCGCACGGGCGGGGATGTGCCGGCGATCCGCGTGGCTCGGCGCGACGGGAACGTCGTCGCGTCAGGGGAATTGCTTCCGCAGGAAATCGTCGTCGCGGGAACGTCGGACGCGTCCGCGCTCCGCCTCTGCGACGAAATTCTCGCCGCCGTCGGCAAGCGGTGGGGCTGGAATCTGAAACCGATTTTTTCGAAAACGAAAATCGCGTTCGCGGCGGGAACGGGTGCCATCTCGGAAATTTACACGGCGGATCTGCTTTTCCGCGACGCGCGCCGCGTGACGAACCACCGGTCCCGCTCCGTTTCTCCGCATTGGAATCCGGCGGGAACGCGCCTGCTTTACACGACGTATTTCAAAAGCGGCGCCGCGGACGTTTATTCGCTCGATTTGGCGTCCGGCGTTTCCAAGCCTTTCGCAAGATATAAAAATACGAACACGGGCGGCGCGTTTTCTCCCGACGGCTCGCGGGTCGCGCTCGCGCTTTCCGTGCGCGGTCCGATGAACATTTACCTCGCGCCCGCAACCGGCGGGAGCGCGAAAATTCTCGTCAAGGACGGCGACACGTCCGCCTCTCCGGCGTTTTCTCCCGACGGAAAGACCGTTGTCTTCACGAGCGGCGTCGCCGGTCAGCCGCGCCTTTACACCGTTCCCGCGGGCGGCGGTCAGAAAAAACGCATCGCGATTCCGGGCTTCACTTACGCGACGGAACCCGCGTGGAATCCCGTGTTCCCGTCAAAAATCGCGTTCTGCTACATGCGTTCCGGAAAAATGGCGGTCGCCGTCTACGACATACAGACTGGCAGGGCGTTCGACCTCGGCGCACTGACGGGAACGAAGCGTTATTCGCATCCGGCGTGGTGCGCCGACGGGCGTCATCTCGTCGTCACGGAGGAAGTCGGCAAATCTTCCGCTCTCGCGCTCGTGGACGCGGGCAATCCCGAACGCGCGAAATTCACGCGCATCAGTCCGGACGCGCTCAAAGGTTGCGGCGATCCCGACACGCTGATTCTGAAAAACTGAAATCATGGATACTCCGCAGATTCTCGAAATTCTGAAAAAAGTCGCATATCCGGGGCTTTCCCGCGACATCGTTTCTTTCGGTCTCGTCAAAAAGGCGGAAGTTTCCGGCGACGGGCGCGTCGCCGTCGAAATCGCCGTCGCGACTTCGAAACCCGAAATTCCCGGGCAACTGGAATCGGCGGCGACCGCGGCACTCGTTTCCGCAGGCGTTCCCGCCGAAAAAATTTCCGTCGAAGTCCGCGTGTCCGTTCCCGCCGCGCCGAACGCGGGAACGCCTCCGCCGCCGCGGAAAATTCCGGGCGTGCGGCGCATCATCGCCGTCGCCAGCGGGAAGGGCGGCGTCGGCAAATCCACGGTTTCCGCGAATCTCGCGCTCGCGCTCGCGCAGGTTTTGGAGGAAGACGGCATCGCGCCCGCCGTCGGCAGCGTCGGGATTCTCGACTGCGACATTTACGGTCCGAGCATTCCAATGATGCTCGGCGCAAGCGCGCAACCGACGTTGCGCGGCGAAAAAATCGTGCCGCCGGAAGCGCACGGGCTGAAAGTGATGTCGATGGGGCTTTTGCTCGACGAGGACGCGCCCGTCGTCTGGCGCGGTCCCGTCGTCACCAAAGCGATCCGGCAGTTCGCGGACGACGCGGACTGGGGCGCGCTCGAGGCGCTCGTCGTCGATCTGCCGCCGGGAACGGGAGACGCGCAGATCACGCTCGTGCAGACGCTCGCGATCGACGGCGTCGTCATCGTCACGACGCCCCAGAACGTCGCCGTTTCCGTCGCGCGGCGCGGCGCGCGCATGTTCCAGAAAACGGGAATTCCGCTCGTCGGCGTCATCGAGAACATGAGCTATTTTGAAAATCCGGCGACCGGCGGTCGCGAATACGTTTTCGGCAAGGGCGGCGGCGCGAAGACGGCGGCGGCACTCGGCACGGATCTGCTTGGCGAAATTCCCGTCCGCGCGGAAATTCGCGAGGGCGGCGACGCGGGAACGCCCGTCGTCGCGTCGGCTCCCGATTCCGTTCCCGCGCAGATTTTCCGCTCTGTCGCCCGCGAGATTCTCCGCCGTTTCTGACGAAAAAAAAGCGGAAAAGCTCCGGCGCGGCGTTTCCCTCTGAAAAAAAAAGAATGTTGACGCGGGAACGGTTTTTAGCCTTAATGCCGCCTCAAGTTTGTTTTCGGTTAGGTAGCTCAGTCGGTAGAGCAAGGGACTGAAAATCCCTGTGTCGGCGGTTCGATTCCGCCCCTGACCACCATCTTTTTTTTGTTATTCATTGTATCCTCCTACGTTTTGGAAGAGCCGCGGTCGTTTCAGCGTTCCGCGGCTCTTTTTTTTACGCGGGAAAATCGCAACGCAACGCCGTTTCCGCGAGGAAGCGGGCGAGGGCGGGCGAATCGTTGAGGCAGGGGACGCTGAAAAATTCCTTGCCGCCGGCGGCGAGAAACGTTTCGCGACCGAGCAGCGCGATTTCCCCGAGCGTCTCGAGACCGTCCGCGATGAATCCCGGCGCGATGACGGCGACGCGGCGCGTGCCTTCCGCGGGCAGTTCCCGCAGGCGATTTTCAAGCGAGGGCTCGAGCCATTTCCCGCGTCCGAAGCGCGACTGGAAGACGATTTCGCGGCGTTCCCGCGGCAGGCGCAGCGCGTCGGCGAGAAGCTCTCCCGTTTTGACGCATTCCGCGCGGTAGGTTTGCGCTCGCCGCGTTTTCACGGGAACGCCGTGGAAGGAAACGAGCAGTTTGTCGACGTCTTTCCCGCGCAAAAATTTCTCGGCGGATTCTGCGAGCGCGGCGATGTAGCCCGGCGCGTCGAAAAAAGGTTCGGCGAAACGCAGGTCGATTTCCGGCGCGGTTTCGGAAAAAACCTTTTCGGCGTGTTCGACCGCCGTGTCCCACGATGATTCCGCCCGCTGCGGATAAAGCGGCGCGACGAAGACGGAACGCGTTCCCGCGGCGCGCATTTCCCGCGCCGCGTTTTCCACGCCGGGCTCGCCGTAGCGCATCGCGCAGAAGACGCGGACGTTCCCGCCCAGTGCCTCCGCGACGCGCCGCCGCAGTTTTTCCGTTTCCGCGATGAGCGGGAACGCGCCGCTCGGCGTCAGAAGCTTCGCGTAGCGCGCCGCCGATTTTTTCGCGCGGAAAGGCAGAATGACGGTTTCGAGCAGAATTTTTCGGAAGAGCGGCGGGAGCGGAAGCACGTGCGGATCGCCCAGGAATTCTCGCAGATACGCGCGCACGGCGGGAACGTCCGCCGATGCCGGCGAACCCAGATTCAGGAGCAAAACGGCGTCGGGACGCATCGCGGCGCGGCGAGAACGCTCAGCGGATGTGAACGACGCATTCGTAAATCGCCGAACCGAGAATTTCCAGCGAAGAGCGGATGCCGTCGGGCGTTCCCGGCAGATTGACGATCAGCGCGTGGCTACGGATTCCCGCCGTCACGCGGAGCAACACCGCCGTTTTCGTCGTTTCGTAATATTTCATGCGCAGAATTTCGCCGAAGCCCGGAAGCTCTTTTTCGATGACGAGGCGCGTCGCCTCCGGCGTGACGTCGCGGCGCAGCGGTCCCGTGCCTCCCGCCGTGAGCACCAGCGTGCAGCCTTCGTCGTCCACGAGCGAGCGAATCGCGTCGGCGATGCGGTTGCGATCGTGACCCACCAGCCGCGAAACGAATTTGATGTCTTCGCCGAGCAGCTCGATGAGCTGCTTTTCGATTTCAATGCCGCTCAGATCCGGCATTTGTCCGGAAACGGCTTGATTGCTGATGGTAAGGCGTCCGATTCTCAACATAACGCTCCCGATTATGCGGTGCTTTCCCGCCGAGGGAAACGAAAAAAAAACGCGTTCCCGCGTTCGGCCGCGCGCGATAATGCGTCCGGTCTCCGAACGATTTTTATCGCGGGCGGAGTTTTGC
>CAZWIK010000002.1:0-5432 GCA_964633895.1 uncultured Enterobacteriaceae bacterium
TCGCTCCGCGAGCGCGCGACTCTCAAAAAAAAACGCAAAAAAAAGCGTTCCCGCGGGAAAACGGCTTTCGCCGCACGGGAACGCCGGACTTCAATAAGCTTTCAATAAATCACACAAACAAACTTATTTCGCGCGGGAACGGCGGCGGCGACGCGACGCGACCAGCGCGAGCGCACCCACGCCCGCGAGCAACCCGAACGCCGACGGTTCCGGAATCGTTATCGTCGCGAACAACATGCTTTCGCTGTAGCCGAAATTTTGGAACTCCCAGCCGCTTTTCAGTCCGGTCAGCTCGTAAGAATCGCCCGTAAGCACAGAACTGATATTCTCGGCAGTCAGCGCCGTGTCCCCGAACGAAATGTTGTTGCTTGAAATCAGTTTGAGCACGATTTCGTCTGCGGTAGCGGAAGACGCGTCGACCCCGCTCAAATCGATCAGCAGTTTGGCACCGGACGCGAACGAAATCCCGGAAGCCGCCGAAAGATTCAGCGCGACCGTGTCCCCGCCGTCCGCCGCCACGGCGAGTTTCGCGCCGGAGGCGACGCTCACCGCTCCCGAGAACGCGGAAACCTCGCCGGACAGGCTCACGCTTCCGGAATCGATTTTCACCGTTCCGCTTCCCGTGATTTCGTTGATGATTTTGTCATAAGAACCGTCCGCAGCGACCGTTCCCGCGTAGGACAAAATTCCCGAAGCCGCACTGATGTTGACCGTTCCCGTGCCGAGCGCGCCGCCGGATGTCGCACGGACGACGCCCGTATCGCGGGTAATCGTGATCCCGCCGGAAAAATCGTTCTCGTCGTTCGAAAGAATCAGATACGCGTTGGTGCCATACCACGAATCTACCGCTCCGTTGAAATCGATCCCGCCCGTTCCCGTGATTTTTCCGGAAATCTCCGTCGCTTTCCAGTAAGGGCTTTGATAATTCATCGTTCCGCCGAGCGTGACGCCGCCGGAAATTTTCAGAGAAACGGTGCCCGACGTGCTGTATGCGACGTTCCCCATATAATCGGAGGAGGCGTCTGCAAGCAGAAGCGTCGAACCCTCGGCGAATGAGAAAGCGCCGCTCAGCGTCGCGTCCTGGTGAAGGAACGAAAGCGTTCCCGTAACCGCGGCGTTCGCGATATTCAGCGCCGTCGAGTCGGACTTGGCGCTTCCGAGCTGGACAATTCCGCCGTCGATTTTCAGCGTCCCGATATTCACCGCGCCGGCGAGCGCGAGCGTGTTCGTCGAGTTCGATGACGTAACCGTCAACGTCTTCCCTTGCGCGCTGAACTCGCCGGTCAAGGTAAGACCGGCGCTGCTCAAGTTAATGCCGTAATCCGTGCCGAGTTCGATTTTGCTGGTCAGCGTTATCGCGGCGTTGCCCCACAGCGCGTCGTCGGTATGATCGGTGCGCGCGGAAAGTCTCAAAGTCGCGTCCGCTCCGCCTGCGTTGGTGCCGGTGTGCCAATTGAGGCAACCCGTCCAATCGACCGTTCCCGTGAAACCGTCCGCGATGTAAAGCCCGCTTCCCGTGCCGCCACCCGAGGAAGAGGAAAAGGCATATTTCACCGTTCCCGTTCCCGCGAGCACCAGCGGTGTTTCGGACGACCCGATGGCTTCTCCGCCCGAACCGAGATCCATGACGGAATCGCTTTCAAGCGTCGCGCTCGACCAAGAGTAATTTTCGATCGAGCCGCCGAGCGTCAGCGTTTTCCCCGACGCCACGGTCAACGCATTCGAGCTGAACGTATTGTCGGAAGATGCCGTGAGCGTCGTATTTTCGGAAACCGTTACCGTTCCCGCGGAAATCGATTCGCCGAGCGTAATGTTCGCACCGCTCGTCGAAAATTCAACGTTGTCTTTGTTGTAAAAATGGTCGGTTGAACCGTTGTTCGTCCAATTTGCCGTGCTGGTATCCCACGTTCCCGTCTCACCGCCGTTCCAGACGAGATTCGCCGCCGAACCGGAAATCGTAACCGCTCCCGCCGTGGAGAAGTCCGCCGTCTGGCGACCGGCGAGCGCGGCGCCGTCAATTTGCAGGTTGCTGCTGGTTAACGTGTCCCAGCCGGAAACCGTGCCGTTGCCGGAAATCACGGTGTAAATACCGCTCTCCGACTCGTCAAACCCAACGAGATTGAAAACCGTCGACTCCGAAACCTTAACCGTTCCCGAATTCTGAATCGCGCTCGAAAGCACAACCGCTCCCGTCAGCGACAAGGAGCCGCCCTCGCCCACCACGAGCGTTCCCGAAGAATTCACGGAAGAAAACGAAGCCGTCGAACCGAACGTCGCCGTCGCACCGCTCGCAATTGTAAGATTTCCGGATTCGGAAACCTCGCCGGAGAACGTCGCCGAACCCGCGGAAATCGCAAGCGTTCCCGAATTTGAAATCTCTCCCGCGAGCGCGAGCGTGCCTCCGCTGAGGTCGAGCGTCGCGCCGCTAGCCACATTGATTTTTCCGCTGAAATCGGTAGCCCCGCTGAGCGAAAAAGTGCCGGAACCGCTAATATTGACCGTTCCCGCGCCGGAAATTGACTTAGCCATCCCCGTATATCCGTTCAGATTGAACGTCGTCGTGCTTGACTCGCCCAGCGTGAGAATGAAGCCGCTGCCGCCTTGATTTTTGTTGTAAGTCATGGCGAACGCGCCGCTGTTGTTGAGCGTCACGTCTTGACCGTCATTGCCGCCGCCGAAGCTATCGATGGTCAAAGATGAAGTTGAATCCAACGTCACGACGGAATCACCGTCCGAATTGCTTTGGAATTTTTTCAAAGTTCCGACGGTGAGTTGCGTGTTCGTAAGCGTCAGCCGCAACGTCCAGCCTTCGAAACCGGAAATCGTTCCCGATGCGTTGGAGACGGAAATCGGATTCCACATATTGGAGCTCGTCGTCCCCGGACCGTTTCCGTTTCCGTCGGTATTGGTAATCCATGTTTCGCCCTCCGAAAGCGACCATGAATCCTCATTTCCCCAAAGGGAATCGTTAATTGTTCCTCCGCCTTGCCATGTGTAATCCGCGAACGCGGGAGCGGTCATCGCGGCAGCCGCGACGAGTGTTGATACGAGGAATTTCGAGTATTTCATAGCTTGAATGAAGTCCTTGTTCGATTTAGAGTTGTAAACGTTTGGAAAGGTAAATTTTTCCTATTTAAAAATCGTATTTTACGAAAAAAAAAACGCGCGCAAGCCTTTTTTTTCCGCGTTCCCGCGAAAAAAAAGTTTATGAGCTTAACAGCTTAAAAGTTTGATCGCTCCGCGAACGGCGGGACTTTTTGGAAAAAACGCAAAAAAAAAGCGTTCCCGCACAAAAACGGCTTTCGCCGCGCGGGAACGCCGAGGAAAAAAACTCGTGCTCGCTTCGCGTGCTTGAAAAGACGGCGCGGAACGGATTTACTTTCGGGCTTATGGCTTTCCTGAAAAAATTTTTCGCGGCGGGTTCGCTGCTCGCGTGCTTCGCGGCGGCGGCGTTCGCAAATGGCGTTCCCGAGGACGAGATTCCGCTCATTCCCGCGCCGAAATCGATCGTCCGCACGGGAACGGATTCTTTTAAAATTCCGGCGTCGCCGACGATCGCCGCGCCGAAGCCGCTCGCGGGCGAAGCGTCGCTTCTCCGCTCGATTCTGAAAAAACGGCTGAACGCGTCCGCGTCTCCGGCGGCGGAATCGCGCGGAACGATAACGCTTTCGACTTCGTCCAGAGTGAAAAATCCGGAAGGCTACGAGCTGACCGTTTCGAAGAACGGAATCGCCATCGTCGGCGGAGATTCCGCCGGCGTGTACTACGGCGTCCGCACGCTGGAGCAGCTCATCGCGTCCGCGGGGAAAAATCTTCCTGCGGTGAAAATCGTCGACGAGCCGCGCTTCGGCTATCGCGGGCTGATGCTCGATCCCGCGCGAAATTTTCTTCCGCTTGAAGACGTGAAGCGATTCGTCGAGACGATGGCGGCGTTCAAATTCAACACGCTGCATTTTCACATCAGCGAGGATCAAGGCTGGCGCGTGGAAATCAAAAATCCGAAATACAAAAAGCTGATGACCGTCGGCGCGCAGAAAAACAAGCCCGCGGGAACGCGCGGTTATTACACGCAGAAAGAAATTAAGAATCTTGTCGCGTTCGCGGAAAAGCATCACGTCGAAATCATTCCCGAAATCGACATGCCCGGGCACAGCATGGGCGCGATTTGCGCGTATCCGGAACTGACCTGCGAATACGTCCACCGCGTCAACGCCGATCCCGCGCTTCTGAAAGCGAATCCGAAAATGAAGCTCGAAATCTGGGAACAGGCAGGCGTGTCCGAAGCGTTGCTCTGCGCGGGGAAAAAATCGACCTACGCGTTCTACAACGACGTCATTTCCGAGCTTTGCAAACTTTTCCCGTCGAAGCGTTTTCACATCGGCGGGGACGAGGCACCGGCAAAATGCTGGGATCAATGCAAGGATTGTCAGGCGCTGATGAAGAAAAAAGGGCTGAAAAACTCGCAGGAACTGATGGCTTACTTTTTTCAGGAAAATTTCAACGCGCTCGCGAAAGCCGGAAAAACCGCGCTTTACTGGTATGAGCTTGACGTGCCCAAGTATCCGAAAAACGCCATAATGTATTCGTGGCGCGTCGGACATACGAAGCAGGCGATCGATCGCGCGCTGCGCGACGGCTACAAGGTCATCTGCTGCCCGGGCGAATACGCGTATCTCGATTATCCGCAACTGCCGAGCGACCCGAACTACGGCTGGATGCGGCTCACGCCGCTGAAACGCACTTACGAGTTCGATCCCGGATACGGTCGCCCGAAAAAAGAGCAGGAATCCATTCTCGGCTGCGAGGGAACGCTCTGGGCGGAACACCTGCCGACGCTCGACAAAATTTATTATCAGGCGTTCCCGCGTGCGCTCGCGATTTCCGAAGCGGGCTGGACGCCGATGGAACGCAGGAACTGGGAAAAATTCAAGACGCGCGCCGCGCCGATCGTCCGCGATCTGCGGAAAAACGGCGTTCCCGCGTGCTGGCTTCCCGATGAATTCGGAAGCGAAAACTGAACCTGTTCGAAAACGAAAGACGATGAGCGAAGACGATTTCAGAAAAGCGCTGGACACGATAATCGAACGGGACGCGCGCTTCGCGCCCGCCGCCTACATTTTCATTTCCGGCGCGCTGACGGAGACGGCGAAACGCCTCGGGCGCTCCCGCAAGGCAGCGGGAACGCCGCGGCACGTTTCCGGGCAAGAACTCGCGGAGGGCGCCGCCGATTTCGCCGAAGAGCAGTTCGGCTCCCTCGCCTATTCCGTCCTGCGGGAATGGGGCGTAAAAACGACGCGCGACATCGGCGACATCGTTTTCAATCTCATCGACGTCGGAATTTTTTCCAAAACGAAAGAAGATTCCATCGAAGATTTCGACGACGTGTTCGACCTGCGGGAACGCCTTCTCAAAAAATGACCGTTCTCGCGCGG
>CAZWIK010000002.1:5532-17772 GCA_964633895.1 uncultured Enterobacteriaceae bacterium
ACGACGTGTTCGACCTGCGGGAACGCCTTCTCAAAAAATGACCGTTCTCGCGCGGACGAGGACATTTTTCTCCGGCGCGTTCCCGTGCGCGGAGCAATCCGGCGTTCAAGTCGCCGCGCGCTTGAACTTCATTTGCGGGAACGGCGGCGGCGGGAAGCCGCAAGCGCGAGCGCGAACGTTCCCGCAAGCAAGCCGAACGCCGACGGTTCGGGAATGCTCAGCGCGAGGAAAACCGTTCCCGCCTGCGCGTCGGGAATCGTCACGACCGCGTCGTAAAATTCTTCGCCGACGCAGAATTTTACCCTACTCAGATCCATGTCCTCCGCGCCGTTCAGCGCGAGAAGCGAAAAATCTGAATCGGCGGAATCCACGACGACGACCAGCGTCTCGCTTTTTGAAGTCAGGCTGAAATCCAGCGTCAGCGCGGCGGAATCGCCCAGCACGATCGTCCGCAGCGTTTCAAGATCCGTCGCGTTCGACAAGTCGAGACTCGTTCCCTCGCCCAGCGTCAGCGTTTCCGCGCCGCCGACGGACGAAAGCGCGGTCGCCGTATTGTTCAGCAGTTCGACGGAATCGAAATCCGCCAGCGTCGCGCCGAATTCGGTCAGCTGCACGTTGTCCAAAATCAGCGAACGCGTTCCCGCGACGCTCGTCTCCGAGCCGCCGGAGATCGTTCCCTCGTATTTGTCGAAGCCGCTCACGTTGTCTCCGGAAAAAACGTCTTTGAGCACCACCGAGGCGTTGCCGGAAATTTTGCAGGCGTCAGTGCTCCCGCCGCCGCAGATCGCGCTCCATGCCGAACCGATTGCGCTCCGCAACTGCGCCGTGTTGCCGATAATCGCGACGGACGTGTTCCCGTCGATCGTGCCGCCGCTCCCGCCACCGTAAATTCCGCCGACAATCACGCCGCCGGTCACCACAACCGCCGCGTCGCCGATAATCGTGCCGCCGAGACCCCCGCCGTAAACGCCTGCGCCGAGCGTTCCCGCGGTAACCGTCACGGAACTCGCGGGCGCGGAAGCCGTTCCCGCGGCGGCATCATCCGCCGCGGCGAGCGCGACTGCGGACGCGGCGTTTCCGATCGTTCCCGTGTCGCCGCCGCCGTAAATTCCGCCGCAAAAATTGCCGCCGTTGATGAAAATCTCCGTTTGTCCGATGAAATTTCCGGAATTCTCTTCCGTATGCAGCCCGCCCAATACGCGGTGATTGAACGTTCCCGCGCTGATTTGAAGATGGAACGTTCCCGCGATGCTCGCCTTGTATGCGCCGACGACGGACGCCTCCGACGTCGTGTTATTGGTAAAAGAATTGAACGTCGCATTTTCCGCAGAAATATCGACATAGACGTTGCCGGAAACCGTTCCCGCGTTCACCGCGCCGAAAACCGAGGCGGCGCCCGCGCAGTCGCCCGTCAGGGAAAGCCCGACGTTGCCGTTCAAATCACCGGATGCGCCGTGCGCGGCATACCACGCGCTCGCGCTACCGCCTTCGACCGTCGCGTAAACGTCGCCTGTAAAATTTCCGCTGTTGGCGTAAACCGCCGTCGCGTTACCGCCTGAAATCGTCGCGCCGACGACCGTTCCCGCGCCGCCATCCGACGAATCCGCCTGCGTTCTCGCGACATAATACTTATGGGTGCTCGTGTCCATGTCGCTCGCGGTCAAACCGGACGCGTTTTTCGTGAACTCGCTCGCCTCGGGGAACGCGACTACGCCCTGCGGCGCCGAAGACGTCAAGACGTTGGGATCGCTCATCCGAAACGCGTTTTCCTCGTTGGAATAAAGCGTTGTCGTCGGAGCGTAAGAGCCGCTCCCGTCCATGGAAAAACTGTCAAGCAGCACCGTTCCCGTGCCGGAATAGCTGAACGTCACGCCGTTGTTCTCCGAACCGGATGTCGCGCTCAGCGCCTCGCCGATCAGCATGTCGCCGAGCCACACGTAAAATCCGGAACTCACGCCCTCTGCCACGTTGCCCGTGACGTAGGCGATGCGCAAAGAATCCGTGTTCGCGGACAGGTCGTCCGAATATAAAATACCCCCTCCCCAACTTATGTAGGCTTCGTTGATTTCGAGAACGCCGTAGGATGACGAGCTTCCGAGCGTCACGCTGAGATTATTCGTCGTGTCCCAGCCGTCCGCGGCTCCGTTCCCGAAAACGAATCCGAAATCGACCGTGTAGCCGTTCCCGAGATCGGCGTCCGCTGCCCAAGACGCGACAAGCGTCGATTCTCCCGCGTTGCTGAAATCCAGCTTCCCGTCGGCGGTAACGTTCGTGTTTTCCGTTTTGATGTTTTCGGGAAGCGTTCCCGCGAAATTGTCGATATGCGTCGAAAACTCCGATGCCGCCCTGCGTTCCTGCCCCGCGGTTCTTCCCGCGTAGCCCAAGGCTTTCGCGATATTTCCCGCGATGATCAAATCGCCCTGCGCGTTCGGGTGCAGCCCGTCCGAGTTCGGTGCTTTGAACATCGACGCCACGCCGAAAAACGACGTCGTCGCCGCGACGTCTATCAACCCTTTGTTGATGTCGACGTATTTGACGTCCGTCCCGTTCGCGTCGTTGTAATTGGAAACCCAAGTCTGGAGATTCGCGTTATATTGCGCGACCGCCGCATGATAGTCTTCGGTGTTGCTGTTCGCGTGCGTCGTCCAGCAGGGAATGGAAAGAACCGTGACGGAAGCGTCCGCATTGCTCTTATACATCGCGTCGACGATCGTCCCCATATCCCCGGTCGCAAAATCTTCTCCGAGAAGATTCGTGAATTTCGCATTCCGACCGCTTTCCGTCACTAAATCCGCGTTGGTGTCCGAAAGCAGATCGTTCGTTCCGATCATCAGAAAAAACGTATCGACGTCGAACGTCTCTCCCGTGTAAGTCCCGCTGGTTGTCGTCGTCCCGGAGAGACCGAGCCAATTCTCAATATTGCTCCCGCTGAAACGCCCGCCGGATTTTCTCCCCGCAATTTCGTAGGCGCGCGCGCTCGCCTGCGAAGAATGCACGTTCTCGAAAGCGACGCCGCCGTAGCTCGATCCCGCGAACGTGCCCCCATAATTCCCAGAAATGACGCCGACGTTGTTGCTGGAAATGCCGTTGTCGACGAATATTTTGTGCAACGCCCAGCGGTAAGAGCCAGAACTCACGCCGTGCGTGATCGAATCGCCGACATACATGACATTGCCCAGATCGGACGGAGAAATTTCCGCGCCGGAAGCGGCGGCAAACGCGGGAACGCCGAATGACGCAACGGCGGCACTTGCAAAAAAAGCGAACGAAATTCTTTTCATGACTAAAAAAAACAAGGAAAATTTTGTTTCGAGCTCCGTTTAGGGGAAAAACGGTCTCGGCGGCTACGCAAAGCGTAGCACGAATTCGAGCGTTTTCCAAAAAAAAACATTTGACGCCGTTCCCGCGCGGGAACGTCAGCGCGCGGCGGCGCGGGAAAGGCGGTCGTTCACGGCGACGCCGATGCCGGAATCGGGCGATTTCTCGATGAGAATTTCGGAAAAATTTCCTCCGTCGAGCCGCCGCAGAAGCGCGAAAACTTCGCGCGCGACGTCCGACTGATCGCCGTTTTCGGAAAGCCAGAAAACCGACGCGCCCGCAGGAAGCCCCGCGAGCGTTCCCGCGGACGGACGCGCCTGAAAAACGACTGCCGTTCCCGCGGAAATCGCGGCGCGCGGAAACGCCCCGTTTTCAAAAAGCGCGACGGGAACGCGCGGACTGTAATGTTTTTTCAACATGCCGGGCGCGAGTTGCGCAGGCGCTCCGGAATCCGCGTCCGCCAAACGTTCGAGATGCCCTTTCGCCGGCGCGACGGGAACGCCGAGCACCGCCTCGAGCTGTTCCCGCGTAATCACGCCCGGCCGCAACAGACGCGGCGCGTCCGCGACGAAAACGATCGTCGATTCCACGCCGCACGCGCACGCGCCGCCGTCCAAAATCCAGCCGATGCGCCCGCCGAGGGAATCCTGCACGTGCTGCGCCGTCGTCGGACTGACATAGCCGAACGGATTCGCGCTCGGCGCGGCGAGCGGCACGCCGGCGGTGAGCAGAATTTTCCGCGTCACGGGATGCGACGGCAAGCGGACGGCGACCGTCGGCTCGCCCGCCGTCACGATCGCGGGAACGCATTCTTTTTTCGGCAAAACGAGCGTGAGCGGGCCCGGCATGAACGCGGCGGCGAGCTTTTCGACGAACGGATGCGAGATGTCCGCGAACGTTCCCGCCTGTTCGAGCGAATGCGCGTGAACGATCAGCGGATCGATGAACGGGCGCCCTTTCGCGGAAAAAATCCGCCGCACGGAATCTTCGCGCAGCGCGTTCGCCGCCAATCCGTAAACCGTTTCCGTCGGAATCGCCACCAGCTCACCCGCGCGCAGGAGCGTTCCCGCGCGCGCGATCCCGCATTCGTCAGCCGTCAGAATTTCCGCCATAAAAAAATTATTTCGCCGCCGCCCAGTTTTCTCCAAAGGACGCTTCCGCGACCAGCGGCACGGAGAGCGGGAACGCCGCAGCCATTTCTTCGGAAAGCAGACGCTTCACGCGTTCCGCGTCGGCGGCGGGAGTTTCGACGAGCAGTTCGTCGTGAATCTGCAACACCATTTTCGCCGCGGGAACTTCTTTTTTCAGCCGCTTGTGAACGCGCAGCATCGCGATTTTTATGATGTCCGCCGCCGTGCCCTGAATCGGCGCGTTGAGCGCGACGCGCTCGCCGAACGCGCGCACGTTGTGATTGGACGAACTGAGTTCCGGCATCGCGCGGCGGCGTCCGAGCAGCGTCGAAACGAAGCCGTCCGCCTTCGCTTTTTCGACCACGCTTTTCATGTATTCGCGAACGCCGGAATATTTTTCGAGATAATTCTCGATGTAGTGCTTCGCGTCGCGGCGCGTGACGCCGAGATCCTGCGCCAGAGAAAATTCGCCGATGCCGTAAACGATGCCGAAATTCACGGCTTTCGCGTGGCGGCGCATCTGCGGCGTAATCTGCTCCGGCGCGGCGTGGAAAATCTGGCACGCCGTGAACGTGTGAATGTCTTCGCCGTCGCGGAACGCCTGCCGCATCGCGGCGTCTCCGGAAATGTGCGCGAGAACGCGAAGCTCGATCTGGGAATAATCCGCGTCCGCGAGAACGTTCCCGCGCGCGGCGGTAAACATTGCGCGGATCTCGTTCCCGAGCTCGCCGCGCGTCGGAATGTTTTGCAGATTCGGCTCGGACGAGCTGAGGCGGCCCGTCGCCGTGATCGTCATGTTGAACGTCGTGTGAATGCGCCCGTCCGGCGCGATCGCGTCGATCAGCCCGTCGACGATCGCTTTCAGCTTTGCGTATTGCCGAAACTCTCCGATTTTCGCGACGACGGGATGCAGCGGCTCCAGCGCTTTCAGCACGTCGGCGTTGGTCGAATAGCCCGTTTTCGTCTTTTTCTTTCCGGGCAAGCCGAGTTTTTCAAAAAGGATTTCGCCGAGCTGTTTCGGAGAATTGATGTTGAACTCCGTTCCCGCGAGCGAAAAAACCTCCGCCTGCGCCGCCCGCGCCCGCGTTTCCATTTCCGAAGAAAACGCTTTGAGCTTTTCCCGATCCGCCGCGATGCCGACGTGCTCCATTTCCGCAAGCACGGCGCACAAAGGAAACTCGATTTCGCGGTAGAGCTTGTCCAGCCCGGCGCGAGACAATTCAGGAATCTGCGCTTCGCAGAGCGACTTCACCGCCTCCGCGCGGGCGAGCGCGGGAACGTCTGGCGCGGGAACGCCCGCGGGCGCGGTCGGATTCAGCACATACGCGGCGAGCGCGGTATCGAAGACGAAGCCCTCGGTGGGAAGCCCGCAGCCGAGGCAGGCGCGCATCAGCGTCTTCACGTCGTGCGCCGCCTTTTTTACGTTCCCGCCGAAAAATTTTTCGAGAAAATCCCGATAATCCTTTTCGGGAAAATCGGCGGCGGAGATTTCCGCGCGAAGCGTTCCCGCGACGATGCCGAGCGACGCGAACGGCGGCGAAGATTTCGTATCCGCAAAAACATATACGCGCTCCGCAGACTCGCATGCGCTCAGGATTTTGGCGAGAGAAGAGCGCGCGGCGTCCGGCGCGGGAACGACGGGCGGCGCGGGAACGGGCGTTCCTGCGGAGAACAGCGGAAGCTCCGCGTTTTCCTCCTCGGCGGGAGCGAGATTCCATTTCGCGATCAGCTTGGAAAATTCGAGTTTTCGGAAAAGCCGGTAAAGCACTTCCGAATCCGGCTCGCGGCGCAGATTTTTTTCCGGAGAAAAATCAATCGGCGCGTCCGTGCGGATCGTCGCGAGATCGTGCGAGGCGAACGCGCTTTCCTTACCTGCCGCGAGCTTCTTTTTCACCGACGCGGGAATGTCGAGCGTCCCCAGTTTTTCATATATCTGTGCGATCGTGCCGAAATTGCGAACGAGTTCGCCCGCCGTCTTTTCGCCGATCCCGGGAACGCCCTTGATGTTGTCCGACGCGTCGCCCATCAGCGCCTTCAAATCCACGATCTGCGCGGGAGCGAAGCCGTAGACGTCGAAAAACGTTTCCGGCGTGAATTCCTTGGTTTCCGTTTTTCCCATGCGGGAAACGACGAGCCTGACGCGGACGCGTTCCGAGACGAGCTGCAGGCTGTCGCGGTCGCCGGTAACGATTTCGCAGTCCCAGCCGCTCCGCGCGCAGCTTGCGCCGATCGTGCCGAGCAAATCGTCCGCCTCCCAGCCCGCGAGTTCGTAGGCGGGAACGTTCATCGCCGCGAGAACGTCTTTCAGAAGCGGAATCTGCGGGCGTAGCTCGTCGGGCATCGGGCGCCGTCCCGCCTTGTATTCCGCATATTTTTCGTGGCGGAAGGTCGGTGCGTGAACGTCGAAGCAGACGCAGAGCGCGTCGGGGCGGACTTTGTCAAGCAGTCTGGACAGAATTGTGAGAAATCCGTAAACGGCGTTCGTCGGAATCCCGTCGCGTGTGGATAAAGACCGCACGCCGTAAAACGCGCGGTTCACGATGCTGTTCCCGTCCAGAACCATCAGTTTCATGGTCGCCGATTTTCCCGCACGCGGCGCGGGAACGCAAAGTTTTTCAATGCGGCGCGGAAAAAGTTTTCTTCCCGCAAAAAAAAAGAAGCGCGCCCAAAGCGCGCTCCCGCGTCATTTTCCGCAATGCTCCGGACAATCGTCTCTTTCGGAGTGCGGTGCGTCCCCGCGGCGATTCCTGTCGGGCGGCGGAGGCGGCGAGGGCAAATCCTCGTAGCCGAGTTTTTTTCTGACTTCAAAGATATACGCGCGGCGCTGTTTGTTATCGAGCGAAAGAAATTTTGCCCGCTCCGACTCCGCCTCTTTCGCCGGAAGCGTCGCGTAATACCGCGCGAGCAGGTTTCCCTGATTTTTCCGGAAGCGTTCCCGCATTTCCTTCATGTTGGCGGCGCGTTGCTCCGGAGGCATGTCGGCGGCCCAGCGTTCGAGGTCGCGCGCCATCTGTCGCCGCTTTTCCGGCGGCGTTTTTTCCACGCACAGAATGAATTCGCGCAGACGTTTCAAGTCCTTGTCCGACATGGAAAAAAGCGATTTCAGCAGTAGAGCCTCTTCCTTGGAAAACGCGACGGGAGGCGGAGGCGTCGGATCGGCGTCCGGAATCGAAACGCGGACGACCGCGCCGTCTGCCGGAGACCCGGCAGGAACGTCCGGCGACGCGGCGCTCCCGTCATCGGCAAACGCCGCTGGAACGGCGAAAATCAAAAGCGATGGAAGAAGTCTGCGGAAAATCATTTTTTTTGCTCCTTTTAAAAAAGAAGTTCCCGCGGGAATTTTTTCAATCACAAAAACTCCCGCGGGAACCGGTTCATTCAAGAGGCAAACGCCTCGACTTTTCTTAGCGGATTATTCCGCGGCGGGTTCGGGTTCCCCGTCTGCCGCAGGCGCGTCGTCCTGCGCCGGAGGCGGAGGAGGCGGCGGCGGGCAGTCTGCGGGATTGCCGTTGCCGCGGGGACCGAAGTGCGGACCGCGCGCTTTCGGGGCGCCTTTGCCGTCGCGGAGACCTTTTCCCTGCCCGCAAGCCTGCGGCTGAGGCCCGCGATTCTGACCGGGACGGAATTCCGGCTTCGGGAGCGCCTTGAGCGCTTCCGCCTTTTCTTCCGCCGTCATTTTCTGAACGGCAGCGACGCGTTCCGCGAGCTTCGCCAGATCTTCATCGCTGAGCGAAAGAAGAAGGCGCTGAACGTGTGCGTCGCGCTGCTCCGCAGAAATCTGCGGGCGTCTCTCGCGACGCTGTTTGCACGCCTTGCACGGCTGTTCCTTCTTGCAGCACTGCGCCTTTTCGGGAGCAGGTTTCTGGGCTTCCGCAGACGTTTCGGCGAACGCGAAGACCGACGCGGCAAGAATCATGAGTATGGTGGTGATTTTAGTTTTCATAGTACGTAAAAAGTTCGGCGGTTTCCGCAGAATTTTTCTGCAAAACGGCGAGCAGACGCGCCGCCTCGACGAGTTCGTCGAGCGACAGATCGTCGTCCGCGGAAGCGAGCTGCGCGAGTTCCGGCGTCGATTCCAAAACGCCCGCGACCTGCTCGCTGAGCGATTTCTCGGAAAGGGAAAAGAACCCGAAGCTCAACGCGACCGCTGCCGCCGTTCCCGCGACGGCGGCGCGAACGAAACGCAGTAGCGAAGCTTTGCGGCGCGGCGGGAACGTCAGCGTTCCCGCACGTTCCGATTCCAGCGCGAGCATCACGCGCGACGAAAATTCCGGCGATGGTTCGCACGGCATTGCTCCGAGTTTTGCGGCGACGATTTCGTCGGCAAGCGCGCCCCGAACCCGAGCGGAGAAATCCGCGCTCGGCTCCGCCGGCATTTCCGCCAGCAACGCGTCCAAGCGCATATCCGCATCAACTGTATCGTTCTTTTTCATCGGGCAATTGAGGAAACCGCAGCCAGTGAAAAAAGTTTCAGCGGCGGGCAATTTTTCCCTTTCCGACCATTTTTTTTCGAACGTATTTGGTTTGTTTTTCAATATTTTGCGCGGGAACGGCCGCCCGCGTTCGGAATCCGTTTCCGAGGAATGAAAAAAAACCGCGATTTGCGGAAAAAGCTTCGAGCGGGAACGCCGAATTATTTTTCGAGGAACACGGCGAGGCGTTCCCGAAGCGTCTGGCGCGCGCGGAAAATCCACGTTTTCACGTTCTGCACGCTTGCGCCCATCGCCGCCGCGATTTCCTCATAGGAAAGCTCCTGCTGACGCAGAAGCAGAATCGCCGTGCGGTGATTTTCCGGAAGCGATTTCACGGCTTCGGCGAACGCGCGTTCGAGGTCGTTCATTTCCAACTCGCTCGTCTCGCAGGGAACGGCGGGCAGCGACGCCGGATCCGTCGCGTCGACGGGGCGCAGCGATTCCCTGCGGTAATTCGAAATGAGCACGGAGCGCGCGACGAGAAAAAGCCAGCTCGAAAATTTCGCGCGCGGCTCATACGTTCCCGCGCCGCGGTAAATCTTGACGAACGTTGTCTGCGCCAAATCTTCCGCCGTGTGAACGGAATTGACGGCGCGGTAAAAAAAGTTGATGAGCGGCTTCTGCCACTTCTCGACCAGCGCGCGCATCGCCTGAAAATCGCCGGCGGCGACGCGCCGCATCAGCAGCACGTCTTCGTCGTTTTCTCGATTCGGGGGCGTTCCCGTGCCTTCGGGTTCTGCGCGCATTTTTATAATTTTCTATAAAAAAAAGAGGAAACGCAGGATTTCCGCAATTTGTTTCTCGCCGCGTTCCCGCGAAAACGCGCGGACTCAATTCGCGACGAGCGGACGATGAAGATCCGCGAAGCGTTTGATGATGCCGCCGAACGCGCCGTTGGAGAAAAAGACGACGAGCGCGGGAGAATCCGCGGACGCCGCGTCCGCGAGCGATTCGAGTTCGGAAAAAAGCTGTTCGAGCGTTTCCGGCGAGCTCGAGTCCGTGCCGCGGGAACGCAGAATTGAAGCGACTTCCGACGTGTCCATTTTTTCCGCACCACCGGAAGCGTGATGCACGGGAGCGATCAGCGCGGCATCGGCGTTCGAAAGCGCGTCCGCGAACGCGTCCTGAAAAATTTTCCGCACGGCGGTGTTGCTGCGCGGTTCGAACGCCGCGATGAGTTTCCGGTTCGGATAACGTTCCCGCAACGCCTGAAGCGTGCATTTCAAAGCCGTCGGATGATGCCCGAAATCCTCGATCGCGACGAGCGAAGGCGTATCGACGAGGATCTCGCGACGACGTTTCACGCCTTGGAATTTCGCGAGCGCGTCGAGCGGAAACGTCCATTCCGGCTTATCGCCCGCGACGTAAAGCGCGACGGCGACGGACGCCATCGCCGCGTTGCGCGCGTTGAACAGCCCGGACTGCGACCAAGCGACGTCGCCCCACGCGTTCCCGCGCCACGTCAGCGAAAATTCCGAACCGCTCGGCGTTTCGCGGAATCCGCAGATGCGGACGTCGCAGTTTTCGCCGACGCCGACGCGCACCGTCGGTGCCCACGTCACGTTTTCCAGCAGCGGCGCGATGTTCGCGTCGTCGCCGTTCGCCACGATGTAGCCGTTGCGCGGCACGAGACGGATGACGTGCGAGAACGTGCGCTGCACGTCCTGCAGGTCGCGAAAAATGTCGGCGTGATCGAATTCCAGATTGTTCAGCAGAAGGATTTCCGGCAAGTATTGAATGAATTTGCTGCGCTTGTCGAAAAACGCCGTGTCGTATTCGTCGCCCTCGATCACGAACGCGCCGCCGTCTTCGCCCGGAGCGGAACCGCCCGGAAGATCGCGCGGGACGCCGCCGATGAGCCAGCCCGGATTTTCGCCGCGTTCCCGCAGAAGAAATGCCGACAGCGAAGACGTCGTCGTCTTTCCGTGCGTTCCCGCGACGACGATGTTGTGACGATTTTTCAGAAGACGCGTCCGCAGGAGCTCGGGAAGCGAAACGTAATCGATCGACCGCGATTCCAGCAGCCATTCCATTTCCGGATGTCCGCGCGAAACGACGTTCCCGACGACGACAAGATCCGGATTGATGAACGAAAGCCGCTCCGCGCTGTATCCGTCGTAAATCTTCACGCCAGAATTTTTCAGCAGATCCGACATCGGCGGATAAACGCCCTTGTCCGCGCCGGAAACCTCGTGCCCGAGCGCCCGCATCAGCAGCGCGGCATTGCCCATCGCCGTGCCGCATATTCCCATGAAGTAAATGTGCATTTCGCGAAGACTAAGGACGAACGAAAAATAGATCAAAGAAAAATCCGCCTTTTACGCGCGGGAACGCCCGTTCAAAAAAAACGCTTGCGTCGCGTTTTTTTTTTGCAAAATGCCACTTGGAAATTGAGAAGTTTCGCGCGGGAACGACTTCCGCCGTCTCGGTTTCTTTTTGAACATCAATCACCATACAACAAAATTTGGTATGAAAAAATTCATCACAGCCGCGGCACTTTTCGCCGCTTCAACCGCGCTCGCAAGCGCAGCAACGGTTATCTCATGGGAGGATCTGCGCGCCTGCGACGCCACGTTCTTCAATTCTTCGCAGACGACCGTCGGCGAAACGCTGACGCTGACGGCTACCGAGCGCGTTCAGTTCGACGTTTCTTCGCTCAATATTGATTTCGCCTCGGAGCAATACGTCTTCACGCTCACCGTTTCGGATCTCCTGGTCGGAAACGGTCCGTTCATCACATGGGGCGTTCAGACGGGACAGGTAACAGGGGCGCAATATTACGGCTTCGGCGCATCCGGAAATAACAACAACTGCTGGGCAGCGACGATAAACGGAAGCAGCATGTCTCAGCGCTACAGCGGTTCAATGAGCTACGACGTTACCGGACTGAACGGCGCAAATTCGCTCTCGGGGACGTTCACCCTCACAATCGGTTCGGGAACGCTTGACGTTGTTTTTGTCGATTCCGAAAACACATCTTACACGTTGACGCCGACCGGTGGATTGAGCATGGAAAGGTTCTCGTATGGCACGTCCATTCAGTCGATTACACTCGGCGGGTGGGCAACGACTTCGTCAAATGGCACATCCATGACGATTTCGACGATTCCGGAGCCGTCGGCGTTCGGCTTGCTGGCGGGCGTGGGCGCACTCGCGCTCGTTGCGGCGCGTCGTCGTCGTTTCCGCGCAAAATGAGAATTTCAGGTTCTATTGTGTGAAACCTGTTTGAAGTTCAGTTCGGCGTTCCCGCGGATTATCCGCGGGAACGCTTTTTTTTTGCGCGCGGGAACGCGGTTCAAATCATGCCGGCGTCGGCGAAA
>CAZWIK010000002.1:17872-24640 GCA_964633895.1 uncultured Enterobacteriaceae bacterium
ACGCTTTTTTTTTGCGCGCGGGAACGCGGTTCAAATCATGCCGGCGTCGGCGAAAGAGAAATAGCCGCGCGTATGCGGAGGAATGTTGCGTCTGCCGACGATGACGTGATCGAGCAGGCGGATTTCGAAAATTTTGCAGGCTTCCGCGAGCGATTTCGTGATTTTGACGTCGCCGGCGGACGGGGCGGAATCGCCGCTCGGATGATTGTGGACGAGAACGAGCGCCGTCGCGTTCGCGCGTATCGCGGGACGCAGAAAATCCCGCGGGTGGAACATGGACGCGGTCGCCGTTCCCGCCGTGATTTCCTCGAAGCGGACGACGCGGTTCTTCGCGTCCGTGCAGAGCACCCAGCATTTTTCGCGGTCGAGCGGGAGTGCTTTCCGTTCGAAAAATTCGAAAATGTCTTCGGAGCGCGAGAGCGGCGCGGAAAATTCTGTGCGCTCTTCGATCCGGCGTCCGATTTCAAACGCCGCCGCGAGCGCGCATGCGCGTTTCCACGGAACGCCGAGTGCGGCGAAATCGGAAATTTCCCAGCGCGAAAGCTGGAAAAACGAACCGACCGCCGCGTCCAGCACGGCGCGGGCGTCCTCTTCCGGCGGCGTTTTCCGCGCGGGGCAGGAATCGAGTAGCGCGGCGAGCAGTTCGTCGTCGCAAAGACAACGCGCCCCGCGGCGCTCAAGGCGTTCGCGGGGGCGAAGATTGTCGTTCGGAGCGATTTTTTCCAAGCGCGGGAACGTCCGTTTATTTTTCGGAACAGGAAATCGTTCCGACCTGCGTTCCCGCGGGAACGACAGCGTCCTTTCCGATGACGAGAACGCCGTCGCGGACGAAGACGCCGTCTTTCTCGTAGCCGTCTTCCACGCCGTTCGGCGAAAGTTTGCAACCCGCGCCGATGCGCGCGTTCTTGTCGATGATCGCGTTTTCGATGACGCAATTTTCGCCGACGCCGATCGGGATGCTGCCGGACGCCTTGTAGGCGACGATTTCCTCGAGCGTCTCGTAGTAGTCCGCGCCCATCAGCACGACGTTCGTGAGCTTGGCGTTTTCATTGACGACGGCGCGGACGCCGGCGACGCAGCGGTGAAGTTCCGCGTTGGTGAGAATCGCACCCTCCGCGCAGATGACGCGGTCGAACTTGCACGCGTTGATTTTCGCCGCGGGAAGCAGACGGTCGTGCGTGTAAATCGGATCCTGTTCGTCGAAAAAGTCAAACGGCGGGACCGGATCCGTGAGCGAGAGATTGGTTTCCCAGAACGCGCGCACCGTTCCGATATCCTCCCAGTATTTGTCGAAGACGTGGGCGACGAGCTTTTTCCTGCCGAGCAAGCCGGGAATGACTTCCTTGCCGAAGTCCTTCATGTCGTTCGCGAGGCATTCTTTGATGAATTTGCTCTTGAAAACGTAAATGCCCATCGAGGCGAGGCAGTATTGCGTCTCCGACTTGTCGGAAAGGCTTTCGCGCAGTTTGCCGCCGATCACGAGCGAATCGATGACTTTTGGGTCTTTCGGCTTTTCGACGAATTCGGAGATTTCGCTGTCTTCCCGCACGCGCATGACGCCGAGGCCGGAAACCTCCGATTTCGGCATCGCTTTCGCGGCGATGGTCACGTCCGCCTTGGATTCGAGATGCTGGCGGATCATCGGGCGGAAATCCATGCGGAAAAGCTGGTCGCCGGAGAGAATCAGCACGAGGTCGTCGTCCTTCATCGAAAAGTGTTGCAGGTTGTGGCGGACGGCGTCCGCCGTGCCCTGATACCACGCCTCGCTTTCCATGCTCTGTTCGGCGGCGAGAATATCGACGCAGCCGCGCCCGAAAACGTCGAGCTTGTAGGTGCGCTGAATGTGATGATGCAACGACGCCGTGTTGAACTGCGTGAGAATGTAAATGTTATTGAAGCCGGAATTGAGACAGTTGCTGATCGGAATGTCGATCAGGCGATATTTTCCAGCGAGCGGAACCGCGGGCTTACAACGCGCGGCGGTCAGCGGATAGAGACGGGTGCCGCGCCCGCCGCCCATGATAACGCAGATAACTTTCGGGGATGCCATAAGACGAGATCTTTTGATGATTTGATTTTTTTGTGGAGTAAAAAACGCAAACGCTGACGGGAACGGCGAGAAATCGCCGCGCTCCCGCGCTTGTCGTATACGGATTGTAGACGAGAACGCGTTCCGCGCAAGGAAAAACTCGCGGGAACGCCCGCGTTCGCCGCACGTTCCCGCGCATTGACGGGAACGGCGAAAACGCCCATGATAGGCAATATGCTTTCCCTGCCCTTCCCGTCAATGCCGACACTGAAAAAAATTCTGATGCTCGCGTTCGTCTGCGTTTTCGCGCCGTGCGCAGTTTTCGCCGCGAAGCGGGAACACGACGCGAAGCCGACGGTTCACGCGATCATTCCGAAGCCGACGAGCTACGTCGCGAAAAGCGGGAAATTCGTTTTTTATCCAGAAACGCTCATCGTTTTTTCCAGCAAGGAAGCCCAACCCGTCGCGCAGTATTTTTCGCGGGAAATCGCCGCGGCGACGGGAATGAAGCTGAAAATCGCCGAAAAGGGCGTCGGGAAAACGACCGTGCGGCTCGAAATCAAAAAAAATGCGAAGACGGGCGATGAAGGCTACGAACTGGACGTGAGCGCGTCGCGCATCGCCGTCGTTGCCAAAACGCCCGCCGGGCTTTTTTACGGTCTGCAGACCGTGCGTCAGATGATGCCGCCGCAGATTTATTCCCGCGTTCCCGTGAGCGGAAACGTCTCGTGGAGTCTGCCCTGCGCGAAAATCACGGACAAGCCGCGTTTCGGCTGGCGCGGCGCGAACGTGGACTGCGCGCGGCACTTTTTTTCCAAAGAAGCATTGAAGCGTTTCATCGACACGCTCTCGTGGCACAAAATTAACCGCTTTCACTGGCACCTCACCGAAGATCAGGGCTGGCGGCTCGAAATCAAGAAATATCCGCGCCTCACGGAAGTCGGCGCGTGGCGTTCGAATCTGCTCATCAAAGAAAATCCCGCGTTCGTGCGCGAAGATTCCCCACACTGGAACAAGGACGGGCTTTACGGCGGATTTTATTCGCAGAAAGACATTCGCGAAATCGTAGAATATGCGCGGGAACGCTTCATCACAATCGTTCCCGAGGTCGAGTTTCCCGGACACGCGACGGCGGCGTTGCTCGCGTATCCGGAATACTCCTGCGACGGGCGTCCGCCGGCGGGAGGACTTCCGCTCGGCGGCGGCGTCTTCGGCAAAGTTTTTTGTCCGGGAAAAGAAAAGACGTTCACGTTCCTGACGAACATTTTTTCAGAAGTCGTCGATCTGTTCCCGGGCGAATACATCCACATCGGCGGCGACGAATGCCCGAAGGGCGAATGGAAAAAATGTGCCGACTGTCAGGCGCGCATAAAAAAAGAAAATTTGACCGCCGAGAACGGGCATTCGCCGGAAGAACGCCTGCAAAGTTATATGATGTCGCGGATACTAAAATTCCTCGAATCGCACGGGAAAAAAGTCATCGGCTGGGACGAAATCACCGAAGGCGGCATTCCCGCAGGCTGCACGGTCATGCACTGGCGGGAACAGACCGACCCGCGAATCGCGCCGCGCGCTGGACACGACCTCATCGAGGCGACGCGCCCGCAGTGCTACTACAACTGGGCTTACAGCGCGGACGACAAACCGTTCGTGCTCTCGCAGGGCCGCGTGATGCCGATGCGGCAAGCGTGGGATTTCGACCCGATGCCGAGCGGGCTTTCCGAAAAGGAGAAAAAACACGTGCTCGGCGCGCAAGCCTGCTTCTGGGGCGAAAAGACGCCCAACGAAAAAGTTCTCGAATTTCATTATTTCCCGCGCCTGTGCGCGATGAGCGAAAACACGTGGAGCGACCGCGAAAACCGAAACTACCAAGATTTTCTCCGCCGCGTCAAAATCCAGCAGGAGCGTTATAAATTCGCCGGCGTGAACGCGCGTCCGTCCGCCGAAGATCCGCTTCCCGCCGGCTACAAGGTTTTTGAAAAATACAAGATTCCCGCCTCCGCGAAAAAGAGCAGGAAGAAATAATTTTTTTTTCGAAAGACGAAAAACATGAAAGCGAAAACGGAAATCGTCGCAGGGCTCGCCGGAGGAAAAGGCGAAGTCGTCAAAAAACACATTCTCGAAGCCGACAAGCTGAACGACAAGACGCGCATGTTCGCGGAAATCGTGCTCGCGCCCGGCTGCTCCATCGGCTACCACGAGCATCACGGCGAAAGCGAAACTTACTATATTCTCGCGGGAACGGGCGTTTACGACGACAACGGGAAAACGCGCGAAGTCGTTCAGGGCGACGTCACGTTCACGCCGAGCGGCAAAGGACACGGCATCGAAAACGCGGGAACGGAAAATCTCGTCTTCATCGCGCTAATTCTCAAAGACTGACGCCCGCGCCCGACGGAAAACTTCGTGCGTTCCCGCGCCTTTCCCTGCGGGAACGCGGGATTTTCGCCGTCATGGGAAAACCGCGGCAACTTGCGGACGTTCCCGCGGCGCAGGCGCGAGTTTTTTTTCCCCGAATCAAAAAAAACGGGCGAAGATTTCCTCCGCAACCGTCCGCGCGGAAAGCGACCGCAAATCGCCGCGCGGCGCGCAGATCACGCGATTTTTTGGAGAATCCGGCGGGAACGGTCCGTAAAGCGTCGGCGACGTCGGACCGAAAACGCCGAGCACGGGAACGCCCGCCGCCGCCGCGATGTGCATCGGTCCGCTGTCGTTCGTCACGCAAAGCCGCGCGCGCGCGATCAACGCCAGCACGTCGACGAGCGACGTCTTCCCCATCAGGGAACGAAAATTCGGACGGCGCGTCCGCCACGACGCATCTGGTTCGAGCGCGCTGTTGCCGACCCAAAGCACGGGAACGTCCGCCGGCATTTTTTCGAGCAAAATCGCCGTAAGCTCCCGAAATCCGCCCCACTCTTTTTCCGGGCGCCGCGAGTCCGGGAAAAGCAGAATCGGCGGCGAAAACGCACCGCCGTCCGGCGCGAGGATTTCCCGAATTTTCGGCGAAAGCTCCGCCCGCGAAAATTCCACGTTCCCGCGGACTTCTGGCGCGAGCCCAAGCGGTTTTAAAAACTGCAGAAGAATCTCGACCGCATGCGATTCCCGAAAACCGTTCGGCGGCGGTGGAGCGAGTTCCCTGAACGCGAGGCGGGAACCTTCCCGACCGTCCCCGCGCCCGATTTTTCTCGGCGCGCGCGCGCAGCACGCCCAAAAAGCGGAGCGCGCCAGCCCTTGCATGTCGAGCACGAGGTCGAAGCGTTCCCGCCGCAGAGCCATTCCCGCGCGGAAAATTTCCCGCAGACCGCCGCCGCGATTGTAGCGGACGACGCGGTCAACCGTCGGGCAGACTTCGAGCACGGGCGCGAAAATGTCACGCGCGAGCCACGTGACGCGAACGTCGTTCCCGCGCTGACGCCGAAGAGATTCCACGACGACCAGCGCGTGAATGATGTCTCCGAGCGACGACGGTTTGATGACGAGTATTTCTTCCATCGCGCCCAATTCAATTCCTGCGGGAACGTTTTTTCAAAATAAAAGCGTTCCCGCGCGACGCGCCGCAGGAACGGTTCAAAAATCTCGCGGCCTTCCGCTGGCAGAAGTCGTCGCCGAAATTCCGCGAAAAAGCCCGCGGAAGCTTTTTTTCAAGCGACTTCGCGGGCTTTTCGAAATGGCGCGCCCGCGAGGATTCGAACCCCGAACGAGTGATCCGTAGTCACTAGTGATATCCATTTCACCACGGGCGCGTTCAAAAACGTGAGCGAGAGTAAAATCTTTTTCGCGGGAACGCACAAGGAAAAAAATTCATTTGCCCGAAATTTCGCCGTTTTTTCTGCGGCGAACCGTTCCGGAAAAATCGAAATCCGCGTAGACGAGCCGATGATCGCTGGCGTCTGCCGCCCACGGGAAATCGGCGATTTTCGCGGACTCCGGCACGTAAAATTTTTTGAAAATTTCGGGCGAGACCAGAATCTGGTCGAAAGCGTGAAAGTATCCCTGCCGCGGATTGAGGTAAGAGAACGCGCCGCCTGCCGAATCCCGCGCGGGAAGCCCCCGCGCGAACGTCTCCGCTTTCAGCGGGAGCAGCGGCGCGCTCGCGGGATCGTCGTTGAAATCGCCGACGAGTGCGAACAGCTCCGGCGCGTTTTTCTTTATGGTCGCGGGAACGTTGACCTTCAGCGACGCCGGAATTTTCGCCGCCGTTTTTTCGTCCACGACGCGAAAGTCGATCAGACGCCGCACGTAGCGCGCTTCGCGAAGCCTCCGCTGATCGCATTCCGGATCGTCCGGGTCGGACGAAACCTTGCTTTTGAGATGCACGCAATAGACGTAAAAATTCTTTCCGCCGGCGATGGGAACGACGATGCCGAGCAGCCCGCGGGTCAGTTTTTTCGGCGCGGAAATTTCGATCGTCTGGGAAAACGGAACGCTGGACAAAATCGCCAGACGGTTGAATTTGTCCCCGCCCTCGAGCAACGCACGATACGGGAACGCCAATCCGCTCTGTGCGAGCGATTCCGCCATCTCGTCAAGCCAGGGCTCGCCGCCGATTTCCTGCACGGCGAGAATGTCCGGACGCACCTCGAGAATCGTGCGATACAGCGCCCGCTTTTCCCGATCCGGCTTCGGTCTTTTGTATAAAAATTTTCCATCCCGCGAATGTCGGTTTTCATCGCGGAAATTATGCAGATTATAAGTTCCGAGCCGCAGTTGCGTCGGGAACTCGAAACGCTCGGCAGACG
>CAZWIK010000002.1:24740-43325 GCA_964633895.1 uncultured Enterobacteriaceae bacterium
CGTTCCCGCGCGCGAAAAGGAACGCGCGGCGACGACCAGCACGGCGAAAAACGCGAGCAGGCAAATCAGCGTCAGCCGGATATTCCTCGTGTGTCTGCTCATTTTTTTTTCAAAAAATCAAAGCAAATTCAGGCGGGCGAGCACGCGCCGCGCGATGGATTCGTCGTCAAGCCCGAAGCGGGAACGCAGATCCGCGACGGAACTTCCGTGCGGAATGAACCGATCCGGCCAACCGAAGCGTTCCGCGGGAACGTTTAGATTCCGCGCCGAAAGCTCTTCCAACACGGCGGAGCCGAATCCGCCGGAAACGGCGTGATCCTCCATCGTCACGAAAAGTTTCGCCGTCCGCGCCTGCCGCGCCAGCAGCTCGCCGTCCAGCGGCTTGACGAATCGGGCGTTCACGAGTGTCGCGCGCTTTCCGGTTTTCTTCAAAATTTCCGCGCGGAGATTTTCCGCCGCCGGCAGCATCGAGCCCAGCGACCAGATGCAGATTTCGCCATCGCCCTCGGCGACGACTTCTGCCTTGCCGATTTCGATTTCGGCGGGAACGTCCTTCATGCGCGTTCCCGGCGCGGAACCGCGCGGATAGCGGATCACGACGGGACCGCCGCGCGCGAACGCCGTGTGCATCATGTCCGCGAGTTCGTCCTCGTCTTTCGGCTGCATGATCGTGAGATTGGGCAAAGCGCGCATCATGGCGATGTCGAAAACGCCGTGGTGCGTCGCGCCGTCCTGCGGGGAAAGCCCGGCGCGGTCGAGACAGAAAAGCACGTTCAGATTCTGCAGGCAGACGTCGTGCATCACCATGTCGACGGCGCGCTGCATGAACGAGGAATAAACGGCGACGCAGGGCTTCAGCCCGCGGCTCGCCATTCCCGCCGCGAAAATCACGGCGTGTCCTTCCGCGATGCCGACGTCGAAATAGCGTTCGGGAATTTCCTTTTTCAGAAAACAAAGTCCCGTTCCCGCAGACATCGCCGCCGTGATTCCGACGATTTTTTCGTCTTCGCGGGCGAAGCGCAGCAGAAGTTTTCCGAAAACGTCCTGCCACGGCGCGGGAGCGTCCGCGTTTTTTTTCCGCGGCGTCCCCGTCGCGGGATCGTAGGGCGCGCAACCGTGAAAACGGTCCGGATGCTGTTCCGCGGCGGGCAGCCCTTTTCCCTTGCGCGTGCGCACGTGCAGAAGAATCGGACGGTCCGCCCTTTTCGCGAATTCAAGATACGAAACGAGTTGCGCGATGTCGTGTCCGTCGATCGGACCGAGATAGCGCATCTTGAAATTTTCGAAAAGCGGCGACGCGCCGTCGGTGAGAACCTGTTTTTTTTCCTGCTTCCAAGCCGAGCCCGCTCGGATAAGATGGTCGCCGCAGGGCAATTTTGAGATAAAGCGTTTCAGCCCGCTCGACGCGTCGTTGTAAAAATCCGTCGTGATGATGCGGTTCAGATAATCGGCGACGGCGCCGACGTTCCGGTCGATCGACCATTCGTTGTCGTTGAGCACGACGATGAGCCGCCGCGTGTGCGCCGCGATGTTGTTGAGCGCTTCGAGCGTCGAGCCGTTCGTCACGGCGGCGTCGCCGACGACGGCGACGACATGTTCGTTCCCGCCGAGCCGATCCCGCGCGACGGCGATGCCGAGCGCGGCGGAAAGAGCCGTTCCCGCGTGCCCGCAGCCGAACGCGTCGGACGCGCTCTCGGCGCGGCTGCAGAAGCCGGAAATCCCGTCTGTCTTGCGGAGCGTGTCGAAGCGGTCGCCGCGTCCCGTCAGAATTTTATGCGTGTAGCATTGATGCGAAACGTCAAAAACGATGCTGTCCTGAGGCACGTCGAAAACGCGGTGCAGTGCGATCGACAGTTCGACGACGCCGAGATTCGGCGCGACGTGCCCGCCGTTTTCCGACGTCACGGCGATGATGCGTTCCCGCAACTCACGCGCGAGCGCGGGCAGTTCTGCCTCCGGAATTTTTTTGAGGTCTTCGGGGCTGTGAATCCGTTCCAGCATCGGCGCGCAAAAGACTTACGCCGCGGCGTCCGAAAAAGGCTCGGTCTCCGCGTTCCCGTCGGCGGAAACGCCGTGAAGCTGTTCGATGCGCAGCTCGGCTTCCGCCAGTTTTTCCTGACATTTTTTCAAATGTGCCATTCCCGCCTCGTAGCGTCCCACGAGCTCGGCGAGCGGCACGCCGCCGCCTTCGAGGCTCTCGACGATCGCCTCGAGCCGAGCCAGCTCTTCCTCGAAAGTCATTTCCTTTTCGTCGTTTTTTTTCGTTTTGCTCACAATGAGCATGAATTAAAAACGGAAAGGCGGCGGGAGTAAAACGAAAACGCGGCGAAACCTTTCCGCGGACGGCGTTCCCGCGGCGGGAACGCTTTTTTTCCATCAGACGCCGGCGTCGCGCGTGCCGCCGTGCGCGCGGCGGACGTCGAGATGGTGCGGCTGAAGTGAATCCTCGCCGACGACGGGAATCTTTTCAGTCTCCGCGATTTCCGACGTTATCTCGCGGATGATGTATTCGCGCGCGTCCTCGACTTTATCGAAATAGCGGAAAAGTTTCAGGTCTTCGGGGCTGATGTAGCCCAGCTCGACGAAAACGTCGAAGTTGATGATTTTTTCCCAAAATTCCCGCCCGAAAAGAATGATCGGAATTTTTTTCGGCGTTTTTCTGGTCTGCACCAGCGTGAGCATTTCGAAAAGTTCGTCCATCGTGCCGAAGCCGCCCGGGAACGCGATCAGCGCGTGCGCAAGATACAAAAACCAGTATTTGCGGACGAAAAAGTAGCGGAACTCGAAATCCAGCTCCGGCGTGATGAACGGGTTCGGCTTCTGCTCAAACGGAAGATGAATGCCGAGCCCGAGCGACTTCCCGCCCGCTTCGTAAGCGCCGCGATTCGCCGCCTCCATGATGCCGGGACCGCCGCCGGAGCAGATGTAGTAGCGGTCAGCGGGATTGCCGAAATGTTCTTCGCTCCATTTCGTCAAATCGTAAGCGAGGCGTCGCGCGGATTCGTAATAATGCGCGTTCGCGACGTTCCGCTCGGCGGCGGCGAGCCGAAGTTTTTTCTCCGCTTCGGTTAGCGGCAGTTCCGTCGTCTTCCGGCGTTCCCGCGCGAGTGCTTCCTCCGCGTCCGCCGCAGAAAGCGTTCTCGCCGAGCCGAAAAAGACGATCGTCTTCCGGATCGAATACGGATAAAGCCGATAATACGGCTCAAGCATCTCGCAGTGGACGCGGATCGTCCGCGCGGCGGGACTGTTGAGAAAATCGAGATTTTCGTAAGCCTTGACGTGCTTGAACGGCGGAATCTTTTTTTCTTTGGGCGGGGTATCGTTTTCCATGTTGCCACTATACCGTTCCGAAGAAAAAAAATCACGCCGAAACCCCGCGTTCCCGCGCGGGAACGCACCGTCCCGTTTCCCGAAGAAAGACGCAGCGGGAACGCGCGAAAAAAGCGCGGCTCATTCCTCCTTGAGCGCGCGCGTCATCAGCGCGGGAATGACTTCGCTCAACGGACGCTCGCCGAAAACGACGTCGTAGACGCAGTCGAGAATCGGCGCGGGAACGCCGTCGCGTTTCGCGGATTCGTAAAAATTTTTCGTCGCGTAATAACCCTCGACGACGGATTTTCCCGCGTTCATTTTTTCAAGCGCGGCGCGCGTTCCCGCGCGTCCGATTTCCATGCCGAACGCGCGGTTGCGCGACCAGTCCGCCGTCGCCGTCGCCACGAGATCGCCCATGCCGCTCAACCCGCGCACGGTCTCGAGCCGCCCGCCGCCGGCGACGACGAGCCGCCCCATTTCCGCGAGCGCGCGCGTGAGCAGCGACGCCCGCGCGTTCGCGCCGAGCCGCATTCCGTCGCAGATTCCCGCGGCGATCGCGTAGATATTTTTCAGCGCACCGCCGAGCTCCACGCCCGCGACGTCCGACGAGCGGTAAATCCGAAAAGTTCGCCCGCTGAATTCGCGCTGAATCCGCTCGGCGACTTCGGCGGGAGCGTCGCTCGCGAAGACGACGGCGACGGGAAGCTCGGCGGCGACCTCGGCGGCGTTCGTCGGACCGGAAATCGTGCCGCAGGGCAAATCTGGGAAACTTTGCCGGAGCACCTGTTCCGGGCGCAGAAGCGTTCCCGCCTCCACGCCTTTGCAGAGCGACACCGCGATTTTCGTCGTCGGCGAAACGAAATTCTTCACGCGCTCCGCCGTTTCTCGCAGGGCTTTCGACGGACACGCGAAAATGAGCACGTCGCATTCCGAGAGCGCGGGCGCGGGAACGTGCGCGATCTGAATATCCTGAGGGAACGCGACGCCGGGCAGATACTCCGCGTTCTCGCGCGTTCCCGCGATCGCGATCGCCTGTTCGAGCCGCCGCGGCACAAGCGTAACGCGCTGCCCGCAACGATTCAGATGAATCGCCATCGCCGAACCCCAAGCTCCCGCGCCCAGTATCGTGATATTCATTTTTGCCGCGCGCTCCCGTTTTTTTTTCAAAAATTAAAATTGTCCTTTATCCGCCGATCTTTTTCCGGCGGACGTCGTCGCGGTAAGCGGAAATCGCGGCGATCGCCTGCGCGCCGACATCGGAATAAAGCTTCGCGAACGACGGGCGTTTCGGCGAAAGTCCGAGAATATCGTGAACGACGATGATTTGCCCGTCGCAGTCCGTTCCCGCGCCGATGCCGATGGTCGGTATCGAAACGCCGCGCGTGACTTCGGCGGCGATTTCCGGCGTAACCATTTCGAGCAGCAGCGCGAACGCTCCTGCCTGCTCGTGCGCTTTCGCGGCGGCGAGAATTTCCGCCTGCTCGGATTCGCTCTTGCCGTGCTTTCTGTATCCGCCTTCCTGAAAAAAGTTCTGCGGCCGCAACCCGATGTGCGCCCAGACGGGAACGCCCGCGTCGGTCAGCCGCGCGATCGTCGGCGCCATTTCCTCGCCGCCCTCGATTTTCACGGCTTCCGCGCCGCATTCCTGCATCAGCCGCATGCAGATTTTCAGCAAATCGGAAAAATCGCCGTGCGCGACGCCGAACGGAATGTCCACCGCGATGAGCGCGCTCGGACGGGCGCGCGCGACCGCCGCGCAGTGATGCGCCATCATGTCGGACGTCACGGGAACGGTGGTTTCAAACCCGAGCACGGCGGTTCCCACGGAATCGCCGATCAGCAGCACGTCCACGTCCGCGGCGTCCGCGAGACGCGCGGTTACCGCGTCGTAGGCGGTAATGCAGACGATTTGCTCTTTTCCCTTCGCCTGCCGAATTGTTTTAGTTGTCCGTTTCATAATCGAAAAAAGAAAAGTTTCCTAATTATGCGCCGCAAACGGAAAAGCCGAAAGAAAAAACAGTGCGCGGCGTCATTCCTCGCCCGAAGAATCCGGCGGCGGGAAGCCCCAGAGCGCGTTTCCGAGCTGGAACATATTGCCGAAAATCAAATCGGGATCGGGCAGAGCGGGCAGTAGCGTCTCCGGCATATGCGTTCCCGTTGCGACGCAGGCGACGGGCATTCCGACCGCTTCCGCCGCCTGAATGTCGAACGGCGAATCGCCGACCATCAGCGTCTCCGCGGGAACGGCGCCCAGCTCGGCGAGCACGGCTTCCGCGTATTCCCGCTGCGGCTTGCGCCACGGCATTTTTTCCGTTCCCGTGCCGAACGCGGCGACCGTGAATTCGGTCAGACCGAGATGCGCCAGCAACGCGAGCGTCGCGTCGTGATCCTTGTTCGTGAAAACGGCGCAACGCACGCCGCGTTCCCGCAGACGGCGCAAAATCCACTTCGCGCCGGGAAGCACGAACGCGCCCTCGAACATCACGTCGCGGAAATGTTCCCGAAACCGCCGCACGCCCTCTGGCGCGAGTTCGTCGCCAATCAGCCGCGACATCGTGAGCGTGATCGAGCCGCCGACCGCCGCGCGAATCGCGGCGAAGCTTTTCGGTTGGAGACCGAGCGATTTCGCGACGTCGCTGTAACAGCGGTGAATCGCCGTAAAGTTGTCGATCAGCGTGCCGTCTAAATCGAAAAGCACGGTTTTAATTTTTGCCGCCTCAAATTGCATTTTTTCAAAAATTTAACATCGCGAATTCTACGCGGCGGGAACGCCTGAGATCGTCGGCGGTGTTTCTCATTTTTTTGCTGAAAAGCGTCATTTCCAGAGGATTTCAAAAACGGTCGCGGGAGTGGATTTGTCCGCCTTGACGGTAACTTTCAGCTTCGCGCCGTCCTTGGAAAGCGTGACGTTTTTCGCGGGAACGTTCGCCAGCACGAATGCGTCTTTCGCCGCGCCTGGGCTGACGAACGATGCCGTTCCCGTAACGGAATAGCCCGTAGTCGGATCGCCGTCGAATGCCGCGCCGCGCGCGTTCGCCGTCGCGGTTTCAGGAACGTCGAACTTGAACAGCTCGATTCGAAATTCCATCGGTTTGTTCCCGCGGTTGATCAGGCGCATGAATCGGATTTTTTTGTTTTCGTCGAGCCGTTCCTTAATTTCGCCGCCTTCGACCTTCACCGCCTGCCTCGTCCATTTCGTGCCGTCGGTCGAAACTTCGACCGTTCCCGCCTTCGCCGCCGCCGCGTTGTTCAGCTTTATGTGAATGTAATTCGCGGGAATGCCGTCCGGCAGCGACAAACCGATGTGCTGACCGGGCGCGAGCTTCACCTGCTCGAAAATTTTCGAGAGCTTGACGAAATTTCCGTCGCGCTCCGCCTGCACGTTTTTCAGCTGCGGCACGTCGGAAAAAGCGCGGTAAAGCGCGTCTTCGCTGTGCGCCGCGGCGTGTGCGGATTTTTTCCCCGTCCAGCTCGTCGCCACGCGCGTCCATTCGCTTTTGAAGGTTTTCGTGAGAAACGGCATCACGACCAGTTCCGCGAGCTTGCTCGGATTCTGATGCGGCGCGCCGATTTTTTTCGCGTGTTCGCGTTGCCCGTTCATCGTGCGTTCCCGCGACGCGTAATACTTCGCTGCCGTTCCCGCGCATTTGAGGCGGTTTTTCGCGTCCGGTGCCGTGACGAATTTCACCACGGCGTCGCCGAATTTTCCGGTTTCGCCGAGCGTGCGCGCCCAATATTCGATTTCGAGCCAAAGCTCCGGATTGTCTTCGGGAACGCATTCGACGAGCGTTTTGCTCGCGCGGCGCATTTTTTCGAATTCGGCGGAAAGCTTCTTCGCCGTTCCCGCGGAAATTTTTCCGGAAGCGTATTCTTCCGCCGCCTTGTCGACGACGGGCTTGAATTTCGCGGATTCTTCGCGGCGGTAGCCGTGAACGTTCTTCCCCTGGTCGGAACTGTGATCGGCGAGCGTCTGCATCGCGTCCGCGTATTTCGGGAACAGATGGCGAATTCCCGCCTTCCACGATGCGACGGAATCGAACGCGCCGATGTTCCAGCAGTAATCGCCGACGCCGAAAAGCGCGATTTTCGAGGCTTCCGGCTTGTCCATCGGGTTGGAGACGAAGCCGGAATACTTGCCTTTGTTTTCCTTCGCCAAGCCGTAAGTGCGCCCGAGCAGGAGTGCCGTCGAACAGTAATCGACGACCGGCCAGTTCCACCAGATATACGCCTTGCGTTTGATGCGCCCGTTGATCCAGTCCATGCCCTCTGACGTGATGTCGCAGCAGACGGAGTTTCCCGTCCACATCACGTTCACGGACGGATCGAGCTTCGCGCCCAGAACGTCGAGATAGTTCCCCTTACTCCATGCGCGATTGTATTGATTCGGGCAGAGAACGAGCGGCGCGCAGTCGCCTTTCTTCTTCAACCACGCCGCCGCGCGGTTGCAGGCTTCCGCGTGAAAATTGGCGTCCGCGCCGCCGAAGTCGTCGAAGAAAATCGCGAACGCGCGGACGCCGATCTTATACAGGCTCTCGAATTTCGCCTCCATGCGCCGGTATTCCGCTTCCTTGTCGTTCTGATTGAAGCTTGCGCCGAGGTGAATTGCCCAGATGAAATCGACGTGGTTCTCGCGCCCGAATTCCGCGAGCTCCTTCAGCTTTTTCGCCTCGTCCGCTGGATACGGATCGCGCCAGCGGTTTTTGTGATACGGATCGTCCTTCGGTCCGTAAATGTAGGCGTTCATCTTATATTTTCCGTAAAAACGGATCTGGCTCAGCCGCGCCTCGTGCGTCCACACGCGACCGTAAAAGCCCTCGACGCTCCCGCGGAACGGCACGTCCGGCCAGTCCGCGATTTCGCAGACGGCGATTTTCCCGTCCGTCTCGATCATGCGCGCCAACGTCTGCGCCGCGTAAAAAACGCCGGCGTTGCCCCGCGCGAAAATCTCGATCTTTGCGGGAGCGACGCGGAGAAAATACGCGCCGGGAACGTCTTTCACCTTGTTTTTCGAAAACGCGGAAGCGACCTTCGACGCGTCCTTCTCGACGACGACCGGCACCGTTCCCGCCCCCTTGACGTGCGCGCTTTTCAACGCAGGTTGCAGCGCCCGCTTCACGTCCGCGTTTTTCGCGTAAGACGAAGTGGCGAGCTTCGCCGCATCGAGCAGCGCTCCCGTCGTCCGCCGGACGCTCTGCGGTTTCGGGTAAACGTCCTCTTCCGGCGTTCCCGCGACGACGGAAGACGCGGAAAACAAAGCGACGGCGCAGGCGGCGACGACTTTTCTGGTAAAGCGAACCATACAGTTTCGCACGATACCAACGCGCCCCTTTTCCCGCAAGGAATTTCACAAAAACGCCGTTCCCGCAGGTCTCCGCGAAAAAAAATTATTGTCAATTCGCTTTGGATAAACACAATTGCAGACTTCTTCTTAAAATTCAAAAAACATGACCATGTTCAAGAAATCCAAAATCGCACTCTTCGCTGCCGCAGCCGCAGCGATTTTCACGCTCTCGGGTTGCTTCTGTGGAAGCTCCAGCAATCCTGATCAGAACTACGCTTGCCTCAAAGCGATCAACAAGTTTAACACCAACATGAAGATCGCGAACTCCGCCGAAGCAAACAAGTGGATCAACGCCGTTCTCGGCTTCTTCCCTGGCTTCATCGTTTACGGGATCGGCACGGGTCTCGGCGACATCCTCGTCTTCAATTCCATCGCGTTCTGGACGGGATCGAACCCGCTCGCTTCCACGACGATTACGGACGCCGACGGCGTCGAATACCAGGTCGCGCGCAACGATTCCACGCTCACGATCACGAATCTTTCGACGAACGAATCCGCCGAATTTTCGGTCACCGAAAACGGCGAAGCACTCGTCATCGCCGCGAAATAATTTTTCGCTCCCCGAAAACAAAAAGCGTTCCCGCGAGCTTTCCGCGGGAACGTTTTTTGTCCTCGCGCGGGAACGGCGGGAAAAAAAACAAATCGACACGCGCGTTCGCGCGCAAATATAATTCCCAGCGACTATTCCCATCAGAAAATCCCGAAATGAAACGAAGCCTGTTCCTTCTTGCCGCATTTTTTTTCGCCTCGTGGGCGGCGGCGACCTTCGCAGCCGTCGATCCCGCGGCGGCGACGGCGCTCGTCAAACGCATCTCGCCCGAAATCGCCGCGAACGTCGTTTTTGAAAAACTTTCCGGCGTTCCCGCGACGGAAAAAATCGTCTATGAACTGGAAAGCGCCCCCGACGGCAAGCTCGTCGTGCGCGGGAACACGACGGTCGCGCTGACCAGCGGACTTTATCAATTTCTGAAAGAATTTTGCCATTTTCAGATCACGTGGGGCGCGGACAGCGTTCCCGCGCTAAAAAAAGGTGTCCGCCTGCCGACCGTTCCGAAAAAAATCCGCGCGGAATCGCCGCTGACGCTGCGCTACGCCTACAATTACTGCACACACGGCTACACGATGCTCTGGTGGGATTGGGAGCAATGGGAAAAGGAAATCGACTGGCTCGCGCTGCACGGATTCAACCTCGCGCTCGTCATCGAGGGGCAGGAAGCCGTTTGGCAGAACACGTTCATGAAATTCGGCTACTCCAAGGAGGAAATGCGAAAATGGCTCTGCGCACCGAATTATCTGCCGTGGCAGTTCATGGGCAACATGGAGGCGGTGCTCCCGCCGCCGCAGAGCATCATCGACAAGCGCGCGAAGCTCGGACGGCAGATCGCGTCGCGGATGCGGGAACTCGGCATCGAACCCGTTCTGCAGGGCTATTACGGAATGCTGCCGCACAATTTTTCGAAGAAGCACGCGGGAGCGCGGATCGTCGCGCAGGGCGCATGGGCGGGCGGGAACAGGCGTCCGGACATGCTCAATCCCGCGGATCCGGTTTTCACGGAAATCGCAAAGACGTTTTACGAGAATCAGAAAAAACTTTTCGGCGAATGCCGTTATTTCGCGGCGGATCCGTTTCACGAAGGCGGGAAATCTGGCGACATGAACCGCGGCACGGTTTATCGGCAAGTGCAGGACGCAATGCTCGCGTTCGAGCCGAAAGCGACGCTCGTGAAGCAATGCTGGCAGGAATCCAACGCGGAAATGTTCAACGCGGGAAAAAAGGAAAACAGCCTCGCGCTCGACCTTTACTGCGACAAAGCGCCGTTCTGGAAAAACTGCGGAAGCTTCGGCGGCACGCCGTGGATCTGGTGCCTGCTACAGAATTTCGGCGGGAACACGGGAATGGAAGGCGACCTGAAAGGGCTCTGCGACGGGTTGCGGACCGCGCTCGAATCGCCGCAGCGCGGAAAACTCGTCGGCGTCGGCATCGTTCCCGAAGGTTCGTTCAATAATCCCGTGATTTTCGAACTGCTTTCGGACATCGCCGTTACCGGAAAAGTCCCGGAAAGCGTCGAAAAATGGCTCGCCGGCTATATCCGTTCCCGCTACGGAAAATCCGCGAAATCGATCGCCGAAGCGTGGAAAATCCTGCTGAAAACGGCATATTCGTTCACGGCGAAAGAAGGTCCGCTCAATTCCGCCCTGCCCGCGCGCCCGCATTTCGGCACGGTGATCAAGGCGAGAAAATGGGCGACGAACCTGCCGCTGCCCTACGACAATGCAGAACTTTTCAAGGCGTATGAAATTTTCTCGCAGGAACGCCAGAAATACGCGGACAAGGACACGTTCCGCTACGATTACGCGGAGCTGCACCGTCAGGTCGTGGACAATCTTTCGCTCTACATCTACGCAAAGCTGAACAAGGCGTGGAACGCCAAGGACAAAGCCGCTTTCACCGACGCCGCGAAAGACTTCATGCGCCTTTTCGATCTGAACAGCGTCCGCTTCTCGCAGTTCCCGTCCGTGAAAAACGACGCCGAGAAATTTTCCCAGAGCTTCGCGAAATGGCTCGCCGACGCACAAAAATTCGGCTCGAAAAAACAGGAAAAGGATTATCTGAAAAAATGCGCGAGAACGTTCCTCACGACGTGGATGCCCGCCGCGGGAACAAATCTCGACGACTACGCGTTCCGCGAATGGAGCGGGCTGACGGAATCCTACTACGCGAAACGCTGGCAGATGTTTTTCGACGAAGCCGCGCACGCGTTCCCGTCCGCGCCAAATTTCGACCAAAAGGCGTTCGACAAAAAACTGAACGCGTTCGAAGAAAGCTGGTCGCCCGACACCGCCGCGCTGAACAAGCGCGCAAACGTCAAAAACGCGCAGGAGGAAATCGCCGCGCTCGTGAAAAAATACGCGGGAACGAAGTTCGATTCCTCCGGACGCCCGAAGGACGATCCGCTCGGCATTCAGTCCGAATAAAAAAAAGAACGCCGCGCCGCGCGGGAACGCCATAAAAAAATTGCCAAACCGCCCCGTCCGGCGCGAAAATCCGTTTCCGTCATTTCATCCGTTTTTCTTTCCCCCCCCCCCCACAAAAAAAATTATGCAGACAAAAAAATTCCGATTGCTCTTTTCATCCGCGGCGATTTTCGCCTCGGCGCTGATGCCTCTCGCCGCCGCGCCCGCCCCCGAGAAAGGACCGGGCAACATCGTCTTCGTCGGCGATTCCATCACGAACGGTGGAAACTACCTCGCCGGTCCCGTGCCGAGCTACCGCTATCAGGTTTTCAAGGCATTCGTGGACAACGGCGTCAAATACTCGCCGATGGGCATGACGCGCGGCGCGGCGAAAAACGTGGACGTTTCCGCGCTCACGCCGGATTACCGCGGAAAAAAATTCGAGAACGTCTCCGAAGCCGCCGCGAGCGGACGCGCTTACCAATACGCCGGACATTCGGCGGAAAAAATGTCGAGCGGGAACGATTACAAGAGCGACCCGCTGACGGCGTTCCCGCCGCAGAACCGCGGTCCCGTGACGCTCAAGCTCGGTCAGCCCAACACGTTCGTCAAAACGAAAAAAGACCAGAAAGATTCGTTTTACGACGGAACCGTTTTGAAAAAGTACGCGGGCGATACCTACAAATCGCTCTACGGGAACAAAAAAGTCGATACGCTCTGCGTCATGATCGGCATCAACGACCTTTACGACGCGTGGGAACCAAACGAGAAAATCGCCGAGCACGTCCAAAACATCGTCAAAGCCTACCAAAAACACAATCCCGCCGTGCGCGTCCACGTTTTCGAACTGCTCCCGACCGCAAGCGAAAACGGCACGGGAACGCACGGCAAGAACAACTACGCGCCCTACAACGAATATCTGCGCAAGGTCGTGAAAAAATGGGGCACGGGAAAATCCGTCGTAACCTGCGAGGAGATCGCGCAGGGCTTCTTCGCCGAAGACGGCTCGATGTGCGACACCGACCGAGGCGCGCACCCGAACGCGCAGGGAGAACTCGTCGTCGCGGGCAACATCGCGCGCGCACTCGGCGTCGGGCAACGCACCGCGGGACTGAAGCGCCGCGCCGCGTCGGAGCTTCCCGCGCGGACGGCGTTCGCCTCGGACGGCGGGAACGTTTCCGCGTCCGCGGGAACGGAAAAATTCACGCCTCCCGCCGCGGGAACGTCCGGCTGGAAAATCGATTCCCAAAACCACCTCGTGCTCGACACGCCCGCCAAAGGCGGGAGCGACATCCGCCTCAATTGGGCAAACGCCAAAAAACCGCATCCGTTCACGGTTTCCGTCAAAGTCAAAATGAAGGAAACGAACCGCGCGGACAACTTCCTCGGCATCATCTGCGGGAACGGCTCCGACCAAGTCGGGCAGCTTCTCATCGGCGAAAGCGGCATTTACTGGAACGATACGAAAACGCTCCTCTACGGCACGAAGCCCGGCGTCAAGGAAGACAAAATCTTCACGAAAGACGCGCGGGCTCTCCGCATCGTCTGGAAACCAAACGGAGAAACGGCGGGCGGATTCTACGTCTGGCTCGACGACCAACTGATCGCCGAAGCGAAAAGCGGCACGACTCTGCCCGCCGTCGTCGACGCCTACAAAAATTCCCTGCTCGTCGGCGACTTCGGGAACGTGTATTCCGTCAGCGCCGTCATCGAAGACCTCGTGTTCGACGATTCGACGGCGTGGGCACCGGAAAACGCTCCCGCGACCAAAGCGAAATGACGTTCCCGCGCGGCGCGTCAAGACGCTTTTCTTTTCCGAAAAAAAAAGCACACGCTCCGGCATGAAATCGCTCACGGAACTGTTTGAAGGCATTCCCGACGTCCGGTTTTTCGGCGCGAATCCGGCGGAATGCCGACCGGAAAAACTGCTGACGGATTCCCGCCGCGTCGTTCCCGGCGCGCTGTTTTTCGCGATAGACGGACTGCGCGTGAGCGGGCGCGACTTCGCGGCGGACGCCGTCGCGCGAGGAGCGTCCGCCGTCGTTTCGCGGGAACGCCTCGATCTGCCGCCGAACATCGCGCAGGTCGTCGTTCCCGACGTTTCCCGCGCCGTCGCGCTCGTCGCCCGCGCGTTTTTCGGGAATCCCGCCGCGGCGTTCCCGCTCGTCGGCGTCACGGGAACGAACGGCAAAACGAGCGTGACGTCAATCGTGCGCTTTCTGATGATGCGCCAGACGAGCGCGCCGTGGGGACTGATCGGCACGGTGCGCTACGAGCTGGGACGGCGCAGCCTGCCGTCCTACAAGACGACGCCGGAATCGCTGGATCTGACCGCGCTTTTCGCGGAAATGCGCGACGCGGGCTGCGTCGGCGCGGCAATGGAAGTCAGCTCCCACGCCATCGACCAGAACCGCGTTTTCGCCCTGCCGTTTTCCGTCGTCGCGTTCACGAATCTGACGCAGGACCACATGGATTATCACGGCGACATGGAAAGTTATTTCGCCGTGAAAAGCCGACTTTTCGACGGGTCGCAAGGCGCGTTCCCGCGCGCGGCGGTCATCAACGCGGACGATCCGTGGGGACGCCGTCTTTTGGAAAAACTTCCCGCGCAGACGCGCGCCGTGCCGTTCGCCCTGCGTACCGAAAACATCGGCGGGAACGCCGCCGGATTTTTCGCGAAAAACGTCGAACTTGACGCGGGCGGTGGTCGCTTCGATCTGCATTGTCCGGCGGGGACGCTCGCCGTCAGGACGCGGCTTCCGGGCGAATACAACGTGAGCAACGCACTGTGCGCGCTCGCGCTCGTCGGCGCGGTCGGCGGAAACGTCGCACAGGCGACGGCGGATCTGGCGGATTTCCCCGGCGTTCCCGGGCGCATGGAACGCGTGCCGGACAATCCGTTCCCGTTCGACGTCTTCGTCGATTACGCGCACACGGACGACGCTCTCACCAACGCGCTCGGAATGCTGAAAAAAATCGCGCGCGGGCGCGTGCTCGCCGTTTTCGGTTGCGGCGGGAACCGCGACCGCGGCAAACGCCCGAAAATGACGCGCGCCGTGCAGCGTTTCGCGGATTTTGCGTGGGCGACGTCCGACAATCCGCGCAAAGAGCCGCTCGAACAGATTTTCGCCGACATGAAAACGGGCGTCGAGGTGCCGGAAAAAATCGTTTTCGAGCCGGACCGCCGGCGCGCGATCGGGCTGGCGCTCGACGCCGCGCGCGAGGGCGACTGCGTCCTCATCGCCGGAAAAGGACACGAAACGTATCAGGAATTCGCGGACATCACGTTGCCGTTCGACGACAAAGCCGTCGCGCGGGAACTGCTTTTCCTGCGCACCTGCCGAAACGCCTGAGCGCGCCGCGGGAACGCGTTCCGCGCGCATTCAACGTCCTTGCGTTCCCGCGAAAGCGTCTCTATGCTTTGCGCAGTTTTTTTTCGCCACCGATTCCTTTTTCCCAATGAAGTTCCGTAAAGCATCCGCCGTGTTTTTCTGCGCCGCGCTGTCGATTGCGCTGACGGCGAACGCGGACACCGTCGAAATCGAGGAAACCACCGAAATCCGGAATTTGAGCGGGAGCGCGGACTACGCCGTCGCCGAGGGCGCGAAGCTCACCGTTTTGCAGGAAATCGACGGAGAATACGCGGGAACGATTTCCGGCGAAGGCTTTTTCGTGAAAACGGGCGACGCGAATCTCACGTTGACGGGAACGCTCGAGCTGGCGTCCGGCGCCGTTTCCGTGGAAGCGGGCGCGCTGACTTTCGCCGACGGTGTGAAAATCGCGGAAGGCGGCGAATTCGTCGTCTACAACAACGGCGGCACGGTCATTCTCGCGGCCAACGGCGATTTCGAGTCGAAGCTCTTCGTTTCGTCGGATTCGACGGAGACGGGAACAGTCATCAGCAACGGCGCGGGAACAACGACGGTGGAAAGTCTCGCCGGAAATCTTCTGCGCGTGAACACGGGAACGCTCGCCGTCGAACTCGGCACGAGTTTCAATTCGATCGAGGTGCTGAGCGGCGCGGCGCTGCACATCGGCACGGGGACGTCGGCGTCGATTCCGAGCCTCTCCGGAAACGTCTCGCTGGAATCGGGCGCGACGCTCGTCTTCAACCGCGCGGCGATCAGCGGAGAAAGCGGCGGCTCATACTACTATGGCAATGTGATTTCCGGCGAAGGCGACGTCGTTTTCGCGGGAACGCGCGAGTTTTATTTCACGGGAAACGCGGATCAGACCTACACGGGAACGACGACGATCGACGCGGGCGGCATGATTTTCCGACAAAAGGATTCCTCCGGAAATTTCGACGCGGCGGCGAAGCCCGTGACGCTTCATTCGACAAAAATCACCGTCAACGGCGGGAACGGCGGGCTTTTCGGCGGGAACGTTACCGTCAAAGGCGACGTTCACGTCGGCGGCACGGAATTTTCTTCCGTCGCCGACTGGACGGGCGCGTTCGGCGAAAACACGTTCGGCGCGTGGTATCTCGGCGCGGGTTCGCTGATCGTTTACGGCGGCGACACGCTGACGATTCAAGGCGCGCTCAAAATCGAAAGCACGTCGCTCACGCTCAACGTTTCGGAAAACGGCACGTCTTACGATTACAGCGGAAATTCCGGCGGCGCGGTGCGCGTGGCGTTCGACGCGAACGGCGCGGGAAAAATCGTCGCGACGGGCGACGTCGAGCTGGGCGGCACACTCATTCTGACGGGAGCGGAAAATCTGACCACGGGACAGGTCGCCGTCTTTTTCGAATCAAATCCGGAAAAAACTTCGGGAACGTTCGACCAGATCGTTTACGGCTCGGACAACGTCACGCTGCTGTTGCCGGGCGTCGGCGGGATCGCCGAAGGTCAGCTCGGAATCGCGACGACGGAAAATCGCAACGTGCGGAAACGCGCGTCGTTCCGCGAACATGACGGGCTGGGCGAATTCGTCGATTATCTCGTCGCCAACGCCGACGGCGCAAACAAAGTGGCGCAGGCAGTCAGTCTCGCTGGAGCCTCGTCCGTGACGGACGTCGTGAACGGCTTTTCGCCGCTCGCCTACTGCGCGCTTCCGGAAATGGCGATGCGGCAGTCCGATTCCGAGCTGGACATGATTCTTCAGGAAATCGCACGGGCAAAGCAACATCCGCCCGAATCGCAGGACGGCGTGCGCGTTCCCGCGAATTTCACGTTCTTTTCCGGTCTCGTCACGGATTTCATCGATCACGAATCCGACATCGATAAGCCGGTTTACGACTTCAACGCCATCGGCGTCTTCGCGGGCGGGCACACGTGGATCGACGACGAGCGCATGGCGGGATTCTCGCTCGGCGCGCACCGGAGTTCCGCCAACGTTCACGGGAACGGCGGCACGCTCGACGACGCCGCGCTACGCGCGAAAATTTTCGCCGTGTTCGCACCGAAATTCGCGGACTGGCATCTGACGGTCGGCGGCACCTTCGGCGTCCATTATTACGATATCGACCGCAGAACCGCGCTCGGGAACAACACGGGAACGACCGACGGCGTCGACGCCGGCATCTTCGCCGCGCTCGATTACCGCTCGCGGATCGACGACCGGCTTTTCTTCACGCCGTATCTGCGTTTCGAATACAATTTCTCCTACGTCGGCGGTTTGGAGGAATCCGGCTCGGCGAGCCGGCTGGATCTGCGCCGCATCACCTGCAACACTTACCGCGCGCGCTTCGGCACCGGCGTCGAATACTTGGCGAGCGAGGAAAAGACGTTCGGCGTCAGATTCGGCTTCGTCGGCACGCTCGGCGAAAACATGAAGCTTTCTTCCGAATTCGTCGAATACGACGGTTCCCGCACCACGGTCAAAGGTTCGGTCGCCGAGCCGATGGTTTTCGAGCTTGCGCCGTATTTCGGACTCAAACTCGGCGACGGCTGGACTTTGGACGCCGCGTTCCGCGTCCAAAGTTCTTTTTCCGGCAGTCTCGGTCAGTCTTTCGGAATCGGGCTAAACAAGCAGTTTTAAACGCGATGGCGAAAGAAAACGATGCGGACGCCCGCCTGCGGGAACTCGAAATCAAGCTGACGTTCCTGGACGATTACGTTTCCGAGCAGAATAAGACGATTCTGAATCTGTCGCGGGAAATCGACCGTCTCGCGCGGGCGTTGCGTTCGCTCGCGGAAAAAACGTCCTCACTCGAAGCCTCCGGCGGGAACGTTCCGCCGGCGTGCGAAAAACCGCCGCACTGGTGAAACGCGGAAACGTTCCGCCCGCAGTTCAAAAAATTCCGCGCGTTCCCGCGAGGCGGAGAATTTTGCCCGACAAAAAAGCGCCCGCCAAAAGCGGACGCTTTTTTTGCGCATTCTGTAAATCAGCGCGCCCTTTCCGAAGATTTTTCAGAGCGAACCGGCGGAACTCGGTTCCGTCGCGGCATCCGTCTTCGATTCTTCCGCAGGACGCATCGATTCGCGATAGAGCACGCCGGAAGAGGACATGAACGTCGGATTCGAGTAGATTTCCGCCGGAGACGTTCCCTTGAACGAGGATATCGCCGTGGAACCGCCGCGGGCAATGAGATTTCCCGTAATGAACACGAGCATGTTCTTCTTCTGGATCGCCTTGCTCGTCCCGCGGAACGCGGAACCGATGAGCGGAAGATCGCCGAGAATCGGAACTTTGTCGTCCACAGTCTTCACTTCTTCGCGCATCAAACCGCCGATGACCATCGTCGCGCCGTCCGCAATCGTGACGGACGTCTTGACGCGGCGAATGTTGAAGACTGGCTGATAGTAAGTCTGCGGCGTGGTTACAATCGTGGAGCCGACCATCGAAACCGCCGTTCCGCCGTAGTCCATGAAACCTTCGAATTCCATGATTTTCAGATCTTCAAGGCTCAGCTTGATAGAGTTGTCGGCGTTGACTGTCGGCGTGACGTTGAGAATGATACCGACCTTTTCGAACTCCTCGGACGTCGTTCTGTCGAACTGCGGCACGGAAGGCGCAATCGTGACGGAACC
>CAZWIK010000002.1:43425-59327 GCA_964633895.1 uncultured Enterobacteriaceae bacterium
CGCACTAGCGAAAACGCCGTCCGCGACGTCCCCCGGATTCGAAATGCCGGAAGGTCCATAGTAGAGCGAACCGTTCGTGGAAGGCACGGCGACATCAAAATCCTGCCACTCTGCCTGTATCGACGAAGATCCGATGACATTGCCGTCGTCATCATAACTGAGTTCCGGATAGTTCCCGACGCGAATCTTCTTCGATCCCGCGTCGACCGCATGCGTTTCCATCGCGCCGCGGTTATACGTTCCCGCGCGGACGACGCCGTCCTTGGCGAGACGCCAGTTGGCTGTAACCTCGTGCAAAGCCGTGTCGCTGACTTCGATGAACTTGGCTTCGATGGCGACCTGTTTGATTGAATCTTCATCGAGCTTCTGAATCATGTTGCGCACCTTTTCGATGACTTTCGCATCGGAATGGGAAATCGAAAACACGTTCTCGTCGCACGTGATGAATTCGCCCTTGGTAGCGTCGAACTTAATGCCGCGCTTCGCCAGATAAAGCCCGGGAATATCCGCGTCTTCGACATCGGCCCCGACGCCGGAGGAACCTCCGCCCCACGGATCGTTGGACGCCGCGCCGCCGGCGGCGGAAGCGGCCGCCGATCGAGTGACGGATTTCTTCATCTTCTCGAACGCGTTGGTCGATGGAATTTCCACTTCGACAAGATTCGTGTTGCCCATAGACGGCTTGATCTCGACGATCCCGTCGCGGATGTCGTAAGTATAGTTCGCGCGGCGGAGAATCAGATCGAGAACTTTCGAAAGCGGCTGCTGATTGATCGTCAGACTGATCGGCGGGAGATTCTGCGTATCCGTGACGCCTTCCGCGAGGACGATGTCGAGTCCGCGTCCCGTCGGGTCATAGCTTCTCGACAATTCGTTCAAAGTGTCGATCGCTCTCTGCAAATCGGTGTCGCGGAACGAAACCGTAATGAGAATGCGATCCATCTTGAGCTTAACCGGATCCTGGTTCGGGTCTTTTTCGGTCGCTTTCGTCTCGACGGAGAACGCGCGCGCCATGCCCCACGCGTTGCTGGTGGCGTTCAACAGCGTCGTCCGTGTGACTTTGTGTTCGTATTCCGCGGGATTGGCGAGAATGTTGCCAATGCGGAGTTTCGCCGCTTTCGCTTCGAGATTGTCAGAATCGAACAAAAGTACGTTGTCGTAATAACGGAGCGCGCCGCGGTAATCACCGTAGAGGTAAAGCGCGCGCGCCTGCGCGAGCAACTTTACGGATTCTTCCTCGTCGCGTTTGAGCGTCGTGTTCAGCTTGTAAGGATCGTAGGCGTCCGCCGTTTTGCGCCAATCGTCGAAGTGCGATTTCAGACTGAGGTAAAAACGATGTTTTTCGCCGAGAATGTTTTTAATGTCTTTCAGACAACTTTCCGCTTCCGACGGAGAACGGCTGACGACCGCGTCTTCGTAATGCGCACCGAGAATCTGAGCGCGGACGAGATTGATGTCGTCGCGCTCTTTCGTCGTGGACGGAAGATTGGGAAGGGTTTTCCGCGCTTCTGCAACGGAAGCCTCCGCTTCGGCGAGGCGATGCCGCTTCAAGTGTCCCCGCGCTTCGTCGAGATAACGTTCCGCCCGCAGAATGTCGGCGCGGTTGCGCAGACGGGCGTCGGCGATCATGTCTTCGGCGAGCGCGGCGTTGTCGATGTTGTTCTGACGTTCGACCGCGCGCTGACGGATAAGGGAAATCTTATCGCGGAACGGCACGGAAGCGACGTTGTCCGGAAGCGCGCTTTCCGCTTCGCTCAACAACGCGAGCGCTTCCGTCGTGCGTCCTTGGGCAATATAGCCGTCGGCTTTGAAAAGCGCGTCATCGACTTCTTTGAAGACGTCGGAATAACGTTTCACGACCCGTTCGAGCGGAGTCGCTTCCGTATCGGAAGCCGCGGGAGCGTCAGAAGCCGCGGGAGTGTCGGAACCGGCGGCAGCGTTGTTGAGAGCGGCGTCTTCCTCTCCGTCCGCGAAAGCGGCGGGCGCGGCGATGCCGGATGCGACCGTCGTGGAAACGAGGATTGAGGAAAACAGGTTTTGGATGCGCAGGAGCTTATTCATGCGAAGGGGCGATTTCTCGAGGTGAGAGGTTGTTATTTTAAGGGGTTCAAAAACTGTGAGGAAATGCAAAAATCATCGTTCGGGAACGAGAACGCGCTCCGTCGTTTTCGGAGCTTTCGTTTTTTGATCCGTCGCAGAAGATTGTTTTACAATTCTTGCTTCTTGGCGGGAAATGTCAAGCCCATTAATGCGAAAAACATCGGAGCCGACGTGAATTTCCCGCCCCAGAGACACGAAGACGAACGGCGTGCCCGGCGTGTCCCGCCGCGAGATTTCGCGGATCGGATCCTTGCGTCCGGGAACGGTCGTCTCGCTGTAAAGCCATTCCGCGGAGCCGTCCGTAAATACGGCTTCCGTGCGTTTTTCGTCGCGAACGGGCGAATGCCCAATGACGAATTCGCGCGGAGAACGTCCCGACTCGTCGACGACGGTCGCTTCGAGGGTTTCCGAGAACGTGCCGTCCGCTTCCATGCTCCGACGAATGCGGAACGATTTGAGCTTCGCGCTCGTCTTCGGAATCGTTACCGGCTGCTCCGGCGTCAGCGTCACGACGCGTTGCCCCGACGGTTCCGTGACGTCGTTCAGGACGGACGAGAACGAGGCGAAATTGATCATCGCGTTCGTTTTCGCGCCGACCGGCGACGCGTTCTGCAAGAGCGTCAGGACAGCGGCATAGCGGTTCGGAATGGGCGTTCCCGTGCCGTCGGACACTTGATCCGGCACCGGCTTCTTGCCCGCGACGTATGAGTTGATCAAAAGCCGGAATTCGGGATGCGACAAAGATTTCAGTGTCAATCCGAAAACTTCTTCGGGCGGCGGCGGAAGCTCTTTCGCGAAATATTTTTTCTGCTTGGCGTCCCAGCTGATTTCCGGGGAAGAAAATAGATCGTAGTTCCAGCCCTCGGCGAGATCGAAGCTCGGCGCAGTCCAGACCGTTTTCTCCGAGCTCGCCGACGCAGACGAATCCGTCCACGGCGCGACCTCGCTCCCCTGCGGAACTTTTTTCCCGACGGTCGGCGAAGCCGTTTTCGACAGAGACAGCAACGCGTAGGCGACTCCGCCGCCGACGCAGGCGAGCAGACCGACAACAAAAAGGAGTTTATCTGCGTTTTTCATGTTAAATCATTCTCCTTCCTTTTCTCCCGCGGAATCAGCGGACTTGTTTTCGACGGGAAAAACGTATTCGACGATCACCGTGAACTCGGAAAGTGTTTCGGGCTGAACCACCGTCTTCACGGGAACGGCGGGCGCTGGCGCGGACGGCGTGGCGGCGGGCGAAGCGGAATCGCCGAACGCGGAGCCGCCGAAAATATCGAACCCCGAAGACGACTCAACCGGAGCCGCCGCCGATTCGGGCGTTCCCGCGGGAACGGGATCGATCGCGGAACGCGCTACGGAAACGTCCCCCGCGGACGCGGGAGCGACGATGACGTCGCGGACGCAAATCGGATACTCGCTTTTTTCCGAAAAGGCGGAAATGAGGTTGCGAAATACGGACGTCGGCGCGACGAAACAAATCTGGAACGCGACGGCATCGACGACACCGGTGCGGCGAAGCGACGGGAACGCGCGACCGCGCGAATTTTCCGTCGTCGAGACGATATAAATTCCCGTCTGCTCAGAATCTCCGCTCTCTCTCACCGACAGCTCGTCTCTGACGAGCGCGGTAATCGGCGCGCCGTCTTTTTTCGGCAAGTCGGAAGCCTCTCGGCGCACTCTTTTCACCAGAAGCGGCACGTGCTTGTCGGCGGCGAGCAGTCCGGCCGCGAGCAACGCGTCCTCGCTCTTCTTCCGCGCGGCGAGGAGTGTATCGCTGAGAACGGCGATGACTTTCTGCTCCGAATCCAGCAACGGAAGGACGTCGGGCGGAACCGCTTGCGTCTGGCTGTTTTGCAAATAGCGGGAAAAACCGAAAAAGCGGGCGTCGTCGCCGAGCGCGATTTTTTCTTTCTGATAATTTTCCGCGCGGGAATTGACGATCCCGAGCAGCTGGGAAAGGAAGCTCGTCGAATCTCCCGCAGGCGCGGGCGCGAGCTTTGCCGCTCCCGCACCGGAAAGCCGCTTGATTTTCTCTTCGCGGGCGCGATCCAGCTTTTCCGCGTTCTTCTTTTCGGTCTCGACGTTCTTTTCGTCAAGTGCCGGAGCGTTCCCGCGCTTGACGAGGCGGGACAGCGCCGATTCCGTTTTCTTGCTGGCGGACGCCGTTCCCGAATTGGAAACGAATTCCTTCACGCAAAGCCCGACGCCCGCGACGAACGCGAGAGCGAGCACGGCGATAACCACCGTAAACACTTTATCTTTTTTGAAATCCATCGGTTAAATTCCTTTCTCGGGTTTCAGGACGAGCGTAAGCGTGAGCGTCGGAATGTTCGGTCGGGCAACGTCCGCCTGGTCGCTGGCGGTTTCGACGAATTCCGATTTCTTGAACGCTTCAAGCACGGCTTTCCGGCGGCGGTTGAACGCCGCCGCATCGTGCTTCGGATCGTTCCCGTCCACTTCGGGGATGAGCAGACGCAGCTTGAGCTTCACTTCCGTTTTCACGACGGGCTGCGTTCCCGCGACGGCACCGTCTTCCGACGCGACGGGATGCCGCACGGAACGCGAAACCCGAAGGTCGTCGATCCACACGTGGCGGTCCGCCGAATATTTTTTCTCGCCGTCTTCGGAAACCGTCGGCGTCTGAAGCGTATCGATGCAGCGCTGAATGTCGGCGAGAAACGCGTTCCATGCGCCGCGGGCGGCGATCACTTGATTCAGCGTCTCGACGTAAACGGCAAGCGGCGCGTTTTTCTTTTCATACTCATCGATCTCGCGGAGGCGTTCCTCAAGCGTTTTCTTCTCCGACAAAAGTGCCTTATTCTGCGTTTCCAGCACGGTTCCGGACTCGCCGAGACCGAGAAACAACGGCCACGGCGCGATCGCGAAAAGTGCGGCGGCGGCGATGAAGAACGGTTTTTTCTTCGAAAAAGCGATGTTCGCCGCGACTTGCGCTGGAAGCAGATTCACCTGCTTGTAGGAATCGTTCAGCAGTCCCGCCGCAGCGCCAACGACTTCCGAAAGCTGAAAACGCACGGAATCGAGATAGCCGGCGTCCACGTCCTGGCTCGTCACCACGGGAGACGTCGCTTCGAAATAATCGACGGGAAGGCGTTGCGATTCCGCCAGCGCGTCCGAAAGTCCCGGAAGTAGCGAACCGCGTCCCGTCAGGAAAATCTTCGCGGGAGCGCCTTTCGCGTTCTGGCGTTTCTGATTGACGATGCGGCGCGTGATTTCTTGACTCAGGCGGCGGCAGAACGCCTGCGCGTTTTCCTGCAGCTTGAGCGCGTGGGGATCGTCTTCCGCGATGTCCATCGCGCCGGAAAAATAGTTGACTTTCAGCCGCTCCGCCGCCGGGAACGGTTTGCCGAGCGAATCCGCGATCGCCTGCGTCAGATAATTGCCACCGACGGAAATGTTCTGAATGCTAAATCCGTCCGGCGTGACAAACGTCAGGTTCGTCGTTCTCGCTCCGACGTTGACGATGAGCACGTTCTCGCCGTCGTTCTGGTCGAGAAAACGGAACGCCTGATAATCGAGATTCGTGGACGGCTGGACGATTTCCGGCGTGATCCCCGCGCTGATCATCTGCGCAGCGAAACGATCCGCGTTCTCGCGCTTCATGCCGAACAGGACGACTTCCGCCTCCACGCCGTCCGTCGAGATGATTTGATCGTCCCAAACCATTTCCGCGAGCGGGAACGGAAACCGTTCCGCCGCCTCGAACGAAATGATCTGCCGCTGGCGGGAAGCCTCGACCTGCGGCACCTTGACGTTTTTCGTCAGAATCAGATGTCCGGGCGCGATGACCGTCGCCGCGCCCGAAATTTTAAGCGATTTGAAAATATTGCTCAGCGTGCCGACCGCCGCCGCCGCCCAGCTTTCCTCTTCCGTGTAGTCGTAAATCAGATCTTCGACCACCAGTTTTTCAAGAAAAAGGCTTCCCGCCTTTTCCGAAAAAACCGACACGGAAACGTGGGTCGTCCCGCAGTTCACCGTAATTTTTTTTGCATTGCTGCCCATCGGGTAAATTTTCTGTAAAGGTTAACGAAATTCCCGCGGCGGGAACGCGCCCGCGCGGGAACGGGGAAATCACTGCTCGATGTTTTCGTAAATGATCGCGGGAACGTTCTTCCTCGGCCACGCACCAGACGTCATCGGCAGGAAATAATGCGGAATCAGAAGCCCTTTCGTTTCGGACACGCTACCCTGCGCGTTGTCCTGCACCCATTGGACAAACACCGCGGGAGATTTGGCGTTCTGCGGACGCGGTCCGCCGGGGAAACCCAACGCCTTGCGGGAAAGCAGTTCTCCCTTCGGATTGCAGACCGGAAGCGCGTTCCCGCCGTGAGAAAATTCGACCAGGTAAAACTTCGGCTTCGCCTGCCCCGTCATTTCGTTGGAAAGTTTGCTTTCGCGATCCACGATTTCAGAGGGAATCAAAAAATTGACGTAAGAGCTCTGCCCCGCACCGATCTGCAACCCGACCAACGTTACCGAAGCGCGGTAGAAAATGTAGTTGGAATTCGCGTCGCTGCCCGTTCTTTCCTCGGATTCTTTCAGCGTCGCGTCGCGCGCCTCCTTATTCCCGCGCGCTTTCACGCCGGAAAGCGCGGTATTCGTTTTAGGATACGCGAGCGTCAACGTGACCTTGACGTTGTTCAGCCAGTCGTTCACCTTGAAATCTGGCGCCCACATGCACGTGGAGGCTTTCAGCTCGACCTCCGTAACCGCCCATTTGCCGGAATAGCCGCCCGACAGAGGAATGACGTTGTGCTTCACGTTCTTCACTTCGATAAACGGAACTGTTTTCCAATCGACGTCCTGCGCGAACGCAACGGGAACGAAAGAAACGACGGCGGCAAGAGCCGCGAATAGATATTTCTTGAGAGGAATTTTCATAGGGGGATTCTGGTGGGGGGTTGAATTTTTGTTGAGAATTAGAGACAACCGCCGACGGTTTTTCAATCTTTTTTTGCGTTCCCGCGATTCTTTCTCCGCTTGGACGCAATTTCCGCGAACCGGCGTTTTTTTCTGCGGGAACGCAAGTTAAGAATTAACTTTTCGGGAAAAAAGTATGAAATAGAGGTTTTCCTTTTTTTTCAGAAAATGATCACATTCACGGTATCGCTTCTTTGCCTGATTCTCGGCTACGTCTTTTACGGAAAATTCATCGCAAGGCTCTTCGGCGTCGACGCGGAGCGGGAAGCGCCGGTGCAGAGGCTGAACGACGGCGTAGACTACATGGAAATCCGCCCGTGGCGCGCGTTCATGATTCAGCTTCTGAACATCGCGGGACTCGGTCCGATTTTCGGCGCGGTGCTCGGCGCGGCTTACGGTCCCGTCGCCTACGTCTGGATCGTGCTCGGCTGTATTTTCATGGGCGCGGTGCACGATTTCTTTTCCGGCGCGATTTCGATGAGAGCGGACGGCTGCAGCCTGCCGAATCTCGTCGGCGGGCTTCTCGGAAATGGAATGCGGCGTTTTCTGATTCTGTTTTCCTGCGTCATGCTGCTGGCTGTCGGTATCGCGTTCGTGAACGGTCCCGCGGGACTGCTTTCCGCGCAGTCCGCGAAACTCGCCGCGAACGTTCCCGCGAGCGGCGTTTTTTCCGAGCAAGGAATCGCCATTCCGTTCGCGGGAACGCTCGACTGGGGATATTTCTGGACGGCGGCGATCATCGTCTATTTCGTGTGCGCGGTGCTACTTCCCATCAACAAAATCATCGGTAGCATCTATCCGGTTTTCAGCATCGCCCTGCTCTTCATGGCGTTCGGCGTCGGCGGCGCGATGCTCTGGCGCGCCGCGGCGGGAACGCTCGAAATCCCGGAGCTGACGCTTTCCGCGCTGAAAAATTTTCACGCCGATCCGGACGCGAATCCCGTGTTCCCGATGCTTTTCGTCGTCATTTCCTGCGGCGCGATTTCGGGATTTCACGCCACGCAGTCGCCGATGATGGCGCGCTGTCTTAAAAGCGAAAAATACGCGCACCCCGTGTTTTACGGCGCGATGATCGCCGAGGGCGTGATCGCACTGATCTGGGCGACGGCGGCGATCGCCTACTGCGGCGGCGCGGACGGGCTGAACGCGGCAGGGAAACCGCCCGCCGTTCTCGTGAACGAAATCTGCGGGAGCTGGCTCGGCACGACGGGCGCGATCGCGGCAATTCTCGGCGTCATCGTCTGCCCGATCACGTCCGGCGACACCGCGCTGCGCAGCGTTCGTCTGATCGCGGCGGACGCGCTGAAAATTTCTCAAAAACCCATGCGCAACCGCATTCTCGTCTCGTTGCCAATTTTCGTCGTCGCGCTGTATTTGAGCCAAATCCGCTTCGAAGTCATCTGGCGCTACGTCGGACTGGCAAACCAGACGCTCGCGGCGATTACGCTCTGGGCGTGCGCGACATGGCTCGCGCGGGAACGCAGACCGCACTGGTTTCTGAGCGTTCCCGCAGCATTCCTGTCGAGCGTCTGCGTAAGCTATTTCCTGAACGCGCCGCATCAGGTCGGCGGACTTGCCCTGCCTTACGATTTTTCGTGGATATGCGGCGCGGTCTTCGCGGTGGCACTGTTCGCGTTCTTCGTGAAAAAAACGCGACGCTTCCGCGGGAACGCGGAAAATGCCGCCGATTGAGCTCCGCAAGGCACTTTTCGGAAAGCGGATCGTTTTTTTGCTTGCGCTTTCCGCGAAGAAACCTTTTACTGCCTCCCACTTTTTCCATTGCTCAGGTGGTGAAATTGGTAGACACGTATGCTTGAGGTGCATATGCCGAAAGGCTTAGGGGTTCGAGTCCCCTCTTGAGCACCATTTCAAAAAGCCCGCGAATCCGTTAAAACGAAAGTCTCGCGGGCTTTTTCGTGAATTTTCGAAAAACCTCGAAGGCGACCGGCGTTTTTTCGCGGGAACGCTTTCGTAGAGGCGCGCGGAATTTTTCGCCCGTTGACCGCGCGGGAACGCGCCGAGCCAATGTTCCTCCGCCGCGCGGGAAAAAAAGCCCGCGAACCCTTTCGGAGATTCGCGAGCTTTTTGAAATGGCGCCCCTTCAGGGATTCGAACCCTGGTCGCCTCAGTGAAAGCGAGGTGTCCTAGACCGGGCTAGACGAAAGGGGCGGAAATTGACTGTTGGGGCAGTTTCTCAAAAAAAAACCGAAGCGTCAAGCGCGTTTTGATTTTTTGAAAATTTAAGTTCACCGCCGTGCGCTCAGCGTTCTTCACGGGAACGCCGATAATCGATGATATCGCGGATCGACACGAGCGGGAACGCATGTTTTCCCGCATACGCGGCGACTTCCGGCAAACGCGCCATCGTGCCGTCGGGATTCGTCAGCTCGCAAAGCACGCCGCAGGGCTTCATTCCCGCGAGACGCACGAGATCGATCGTCGCCTCCGTGTGTCCGGGACGTTCGAGCACGCCGTTCCCGCGGGCGACGAGCGGGAACATGTGCCCGGGCGCGGCAAGATCTTCACGCGTCGATTTTTCGGAAAGCACGACGCGCACGGCTTCGAGGCGATCCGCGGCGGAAACGCCCGTCGTCACGTTGTTTTTCGCATCCACGGAAATCGTAAACGCCGTGCCGTAGCGGCTCGTGTTTTCCGTCACCATCATCGGGAGCGCCAGCTGACGCGCCCGCTCTTCGGTGATGCAGATGCAAATGATGCCGCTGCAATCGCGGATCAGCATCGCGACTTGTTCCCGCGTCAGCGTTTCCGAGGCGAAAATCAAGTCGCCCTCATTCTCGCGGTCTTCGTTATCGACGACGAGCACGCCGCGTTCGGCGCGAAGCGCGGCGAGTGCGTTTTCGACGCGGGAACGCGCATCTCCGAATTTTTCCAGCAAACTTTTTTCCATATTTTTCGTTTACGAACAATAAAATTTCGGACAAAGCTCTCCGAGCACGGAAAAAGGCTTGCGCCCCGCGTTGTTCTCTTTCATCCGGACTTTACCGTCGGCTTCGGAATCGCACCGAATCTGCGTCGGCGCATAATGCGCGTCGGCTCGCGGGCTTTCCGACGTTTCCGTCGAATCACCGCCGGTAGGGAATTTCGCCCTGCCCTGAGATTGCGGATCATTGTTTTCGCCGCGTTCCCGCAAGTCAAGATAAGAATGCGTGGCCCCGTCGCGTTCCCGCGCCGTCGCGTCATTTGATGCGTTCCGGAGGAAATCCCGCTTCCGCGAAAATCCGCTTCGCGCGAAGAACCGCTTCCGCGCTCGGCTCCGGCGTATCCGCGAGTGGATCCTTCAAGCCGAGTTCTTTCCATTTGAACGCGCCGATTTTGTGAAACGGCAAAACGTCCACGCGTTCGAAAATTCCGAGCGCGGCGGCGAAATCCGCGACGCGGCGCACGTTGTCGTCTGCGTCCGTCAGCGCGGGAACGAGCACGTAACGCAGCCACGCCTTTTTCCCGAGCGCGGCGAGGCGGCGCGCGAACGCGAGCGTCGGCTCGAGCTCGCCGCCCGTCGTTTTCCGATAAATTTCGGGAACGCCGGATTTGATGTCGAGCAACGTGAGGTCGACGAGCGAAAGATACGCGTCGTCCGCGTTCCCGCCGAGCGCTCCCGACGTGTCGAGCGCGGTGTGCAGCCCCGCTTTTTTGCAGCCGTCGAGTATCGCGCGGGAAAATTCGATCTGAAAAAGCGGATCGCCGCCGGAAAGCGTGACGCCACCGCCGCCCCCGCACAGAAAATCCGTATAGCGCAAAATATCCGCGACGACTTCCCGCGCCGTCGTCTCGTTCCCGCGCCGCACGAACGACGTGTCCGGATTGTGGCAATAGCGGCAGCGCAGACTGCAGCCCGAGAGGAACACGACGTAGCGGACGCCGGGACCGTCCACCGTCCCGCACGTCTCGACGGAATGCACGAGACCGCTGGCGGGAACGCGGGTTTCTTCGGAATTTTGCGGCATGAGAGCCTATTACACTTTCTTAAAAAAATTTTGCGAATAAAAAAATACTTGCGCTTCGTCCGGCAAAAATCTTTATTGGATACTCTTTAAATCAATTCGGAAATGAAAACAACTTTAGCGAAGACATCCAACGCCGCCGATAAGACTTGGTTCGTGGTGGACGCCGCCGGCCAGCCGGTCGGGCGCCTCGCCGTCAAAATCGCAACGATTCTGCGCGGACGTCATAAGCCGACCTACACGCCTCACGTCGACACGGGCGATTTCGTTGTCGTCATCAACGCCGACAAAGTGAAATTCACCGGCGGAAAAGAAACCGACAAAACCTACATGTTCTACACGGGTTGGGTCGGCACCGCTTACCGCCGCACGGCGGAATTCATGCGCGCGCACCGTCCGGAATTCATCATCGAGCACGCCGTCAAGGGGATGCTCCCGAAAAACCGCCTCGCCAACGTGATGCTGAAAAAGCTGAAAGTCTATGCCGGCTCAGAACATCCGCACGCGGCGCAGAATCCGGTCGAATACAAAATCTAACCTCAGTTTTTCAGAATATGAATAAAGACGTTCCTGTTTTTGTCGCCGTCGGGCGCCGCAAAACTTCCACCGCGCGCGTTCGCGTCGCGAGCGGTTCGGGCAAGATTCTGGTCAACGAAAAGCCGGTCGAAGTCTACTGCTTCACGGAAGCGCTCGCCAAAACTGCGACGCTTCCCGTTTCCGTCGCAGGGCTTGACGGCGCGCTGGACATCGAAGTCCGCGTCAACGGCGGCGGTTGCAACAGCCAGGCCGGCGCGATTTCGCACGGCATCGCCCGCGCGATAGAAAAATACAATCCGGATCTGCGCGCTCCGCTGAAACAGGCGGGACTGCTCACGCGCGACGGTCGCGCCAAAGAACGCAAAAAGAGCGGTCGTCCGGGCGCGCGCAAACGCTTCCAGTTCTCGAAACGCTGATTCGTTCCCGCGTTCGTTCCGCACAAAAACCGCGCACTTCACACAAGGCGCGGTTTTTGTTTTTCGAACGGGCTTCTTTTTTTTACAAACTTAAAAAAAATTCCGCGTTCCCGTGAAAGATTTTCTTTCTTCAACCTTCCTGCTGTTTCTGGTTCTCGACCCGATCGCGCTTGCTCTGATGTTGCCGTCGCTGTTGCGCATGGTCCCGCCGGAACGGCGTTCCCGCGTCATCGTCCGCGAAATGATTTTCGGGCTGATTCTGCTTCTGCTTTTTCTTTTCGCGGGCAGACAGATTCTGAACTTCTTCGGGCTGGAGACGTCCACGCTGAGCATCAGCGGCGGAATCGTCCTCTTCCTGATCGCGTTGGGCATGATTTTTCCGGGCGCCGCCGCGATGACGTCCGCCGCGCCCGGCGGCGAAGAACGCGAGACGGAACCGTTCATCGTGCCGATCGCGATTCCGCTCTACGCGGGACCGAGCGCGCTCGCGATCGTCATGCTCAACGGCTCGAAATTTTTGAACACGCCGAACTTTTTCACGTTCGCGGCGAGCCTTTTCGCGGCATGGGCGGCGAGCCTCGGCATCGTCCTGCTCTCGCCGCTCATCGTCCGGAAACTCGGTCATCGCGGGAGCGCCGCGCTCGAACGCTTCGTCGGCGTCATGCTGATTCTGATTTCCGTGCAGATGATTCTCGGCGGATTCTCCGCCTACACGCAGGATCACCCGATCGTTCCCGCGCCGCAGGAAATCGCCGTTCCCGCGACGACGGGCGGGAGCGGCACCGCCGAATGATTTCCCTTTCCTCTCCGCAATGAAAAAAACCATCGTCATCGCCACAGGAAACGCGCACAAGGTCGAGGAATTCAATCGCCTCGCCGCCGTTTTCGCGCTTCCGGAAATTCGCTTCATTTCGGCGAAAGACGCGCTCGCGGACGGAATGCCGCACGTCGTCGAAGACGCGGGAACGTTCGTCGGAAACGCGCGGTTGAAAGCGCGCGCGCTGCGGAAATGCGTTCCCGCGGATTTTTTCGTGCTCGCGGACGACAGCGGGCTATGCGTCGACGCGCTCGACGGCGCGCCCGGCGTGGAAACCGCCTACTACGCGGGACCGCAGGCGACGGCGCAGGAAAACCGCGCGAAGCTCCTCGCCGCGCTGCGCGGCGTTCCCGCGGAAAAACGCGGTGCGCATTTCGTCTGCCTGCTTCTGCTGGTTTCTCCCGACGGCTCGGAAACGGTTTTCGAGGGAAAATGCACGGGAACGATCGCCGAAGCGGAGGCGGGAACGGGCGGCTTCGGCTACGATCCCGTCTTCAGACCGACGGGTTGCGCCGAAACGTTCGCGGAGCTAGACGGCGACGTCAAGGACCGCCTGAGCCACCGCGGGAACGCGTTCGCCGCGCTCGCGGAATTTTTCGCCCGCTGACCGCGCGGGAACGCGCTTTTCTTTTTGCGTTCTCGCCGCCTCTTGCGTTTATTTAGCGTTTCTTGATCCGCCCGAGTGGTGAAATCGGCAGACACGAAGGATTTAGGTTCCTTTGCCGAAAGGCGTGCAGGTTCAAGTCCTGTCTCGGGCACCATTTCAACGCGAAATCCAGTTTTTCATTCATCATTTTTTCCCCATGAAAAAAACAATTCTCCTCGGTGTAAACATCGATCACTGCACGACGTTGCGGCAGGCGCGCTACCGCGGCTATCCGCGCACCTGCGGGCAAATGGTCGAACCCGATCCCGTCGCCGTCGCGCTCGCGGCGGAACAGGCGGGTGCGGACGGCATCACCGTGCATCTGCGCGAAGACCGCCGCCACATTCAAGACAGAGACGTTCTGCGCCTGCGCGAAACCCTTCAGACGCGCCTCAATCTCGAAATGGCGGCGACGCCGGAAATGGTCGCGTTCGCGCTGAATCTCAAACCGGATTCCGTCTGCCTCGTTCCCGAACGGCGCGAGGAAGTTTCGACCGAGGGCGGTCTGGACGCCGCCGCGCGGATCGCCGAGCTGCGCGAAATCACGGAAAAATTCACGACCGCGGGAATCGTCGTGAGCCTTTTTCTCGATCCCGAACAGAAGCAGATCGACGCCGCGCAGGCGATCGCCGCTCCCGTCGTCGAATTTCACACCGGTGCCTACGCCAACGCCTATTACGACAAGGAAGCCCGTTCCCGCGAGTTCCGCCGCCTCTGCCGCGCGACGGAAGCCGCCTCCAATGTCGGCATCGTCTCCAATGCGGGACACGGCATCAACTACGTGAACATCGCGGAAATCGCGGAAGTGCCGCACCTGCACGAACTGAACATCGGGCATTCGATTCTCTGCCGCTCGATTCTTTTCGGAATCGGCGAAGCCGTGCGCGAAATGAAGGCGCGCATCCGAGCCGGACTGACCACGCCGCCCCGCCCGTAATTATTTTTTAATGACGAAAGAACCGGACAGCGCGCCTTCTCCCGCGTTCCCGCACGTTCCCGCGGGAACGAACGTCGTCGCCGTCGGCATCGATCTCGAATCCGTTTCCCGCGTTCGCGCGGCGATGGAACGACACGGAGACACGTTCGCCGAGAAAGTCTTTACGCCAGAAGAAACCGCGCTCTGCCGTTCCCGCGGGAACGCGCGATGGGCTTCTTTCGCGGCGCGCTGGGCGGCGAAAGAAGCGTTTTCCAAAGCACTCGGCACGGGAATCGGCGCGGAATTTTCGATGACAGACGCGGGCGTGCTCTGCGACGAAAACGGCGCGCCAGAATTCCGGCTCTCCGCGCGCGCGGAAAACGCGTTGCGGGAACGCGGAGCGACGCGCGCCCTGCTCTCGCTCACGCATTCCCGCGAGACCGCGGCGGCGATCGTCGTTTTCATTTCTTAAAAAAAAGGTTGCCCATGGCGAAAGTTCTGGTCGCTCTTTCCGGAGGCGTGGACAGCGCCGTCGCCGCGCTTCTGCTGAAACGCGACGGACACGACGTCAGCGCCGCCTACATGCGCACGTGGATGAACGAGGAAGGCGGAAAATTTCTCGGAGAATGCCCGTGGGAAGACGACGTGGAGAACGCGCGCGCCGTCGCGGAAACGCTCGAAATTCCGTTCCGCGTCGTCGATCTCGTCGAGGATTACCGAGAGCATATCGTTTCGTATCTCGTCGACGGATACAAAAACGGAATCACGCCGAATCCCGACGTCCTGTGCAACCGCGAAATGAAGTTCGGCGTGTTCGCGCGGAAAGCGTTCGCGGACGGATTCGAATTCGTCGCCACGGGACATTACGCGCGGCGGCGCGCGAACGCGGACGGTTCCGTGGACATTCTCTGCGGGAACGATCCAAACAAGGATCAGAGTTATTTCCTCGCGCTTCTGCGGCAAGAGCAGGCGGCGCGCGCGCTTTTTCCCGTCGGGCATCTGCTCAAGCCGCAACTGCGGAAAATCGCGGCGGACGCGGGGCTGCCCAACGCCAAGCGCAAGGACAGCCAGGGAATCTGCTTCATTGGGAAAATCCGCATCAACAATTTCCTCGAACAATACATTCCGCAGAATCCGGGAAAAATCGTGAACACGGCAGGAAAAATTCTCGGCGAACACAAGGGCCTTTTTCATTACACGATCGGACAGCGGCGCGGGATCGGCGTGCCGTCCAACGCAGACAACGAATATTACGTCGTCGTCGCCAAAAATTTCGAAACGAACGAACTCGTCGTCGCGTTCGACCATCCCGGCGTTCCCGGACTTTACACCGACGAATCGTTCGTGAACCGCCTCTCGTGGGTGAACAAACCGATAACGGAACGCCGCGAACTGCTCGCCCGCGTGCGCTACCGCGACGCATCCACGCCAATCGTCTTCACGCCCGACGGGAACGGCGGCGCGCACATCGCCTACAAGCGCACGCAGCGCGCGATTGCGTCCGGACAAATTCTCGCGCTCTACGACGGCGACGTCCTCCTCGGAGGCGGCGTCTATCTCTGAAAAAAAA
>CAZWIK010000002.1:59427-60611 GCA_964633895.1 uncultured Enterobacteriaceae bacterium
CGAGGACGAATCCCCGCTCGGGATTTACGTCCACGTGCCGTTTTGCGGCGCGGCGTGCGATTATTGCGCGTTCTACAAGGAAGTGCCGACGCGCGAATCCGTCGAAGCGTGGCTCGCGGGAATCGCCCGCGAGCTGGCTCTCGCGCCGTTCCCGCGGGCGGCGGACACGTTTTTCATCGGCGGCGGCACGCCGGGCGTGCTGACCGCGGCGCATTTCGAAAAACTCGCGGACATGCTTCTCGCCGCGAACGGCGGGCGCGTTCCCGCGGAGTGGACGGTCGAATTCTCACCCGCGACGGCGCAGGCAGACAAGCTGTGCGTGCTGCGGGAACGCGGCGCGAACCGCATTTCGCTCGGCGCGCAGTCGTTCGACGAAAAAACGCTTGCGCTACTGGGACGGCGGCATTCGCCGAAACGGATTTTTTCCGCTTTTGAAACGATTCGCGGCGCGGGTTTCGACAACGCGAATCTCGATCTGATTTTTGCCGTTCCCGGAGAAAATCCGCAACGCTGGAAACGCGACCTGGACGCGGCGGTCGCGCTCGCACCGGAGCATCTTTCCGCGTATTGCCTGATTTTGGAGAAAGACGCGCCGTTGCTCGCGCGGCTGGAAAAATCCGGAAATTTCGTCCCCGAAGAAAAATCGCCGGAGCGGGAAGCCGCGCTTTATCTGGAGACGTGGGACGCGCTCGCCGCCGCCGGCTACGCGCAATACGAAGTCGCAAATCACGCCAAGCCCGGACGGGAATGCCGACACAATCTCAACACGTGGAAAATGCGCGAGTGGCTCGGCTACGGTCCGTCGGCAGCGTCGCAGTGCGGCGGTCGGCGTTTCCGCAATCCCGCGAATCTCACGCGGTGGCTGGACGGGCTGGCGCGCGGCGTTCCCGCGAGAGAAGACGAGGAGGCGCTTTCCGCGCGGCGGCTTTTCGAGGACGCGATGGTTTTCGGACTCCGCTTAGCGGAGGGATTCGACGTCGCGGCGCTCTCGCGGCGGTTCGGCGTTCCCGTGAGCGACGCGCTGCGCGGACTTGCGCGCGACCTGCGCGGGAACGGTTATCTGGACGCGGCGCAGCCGGAAAACGTCTGGAAACCGACGCGCCGCGGACTGCTCGTCGCAGACGCGATCGCGCTCGAAGTGATTTCCCGAAACGACGCGTGAACGCACGCGGGCGGCGTTCCCG
>CAZWIK010000002.1:60711-72612 GCA_964633895.1 uncultured Enterobacteriaceae bacterium
GCGAGCGCGGAAACGACGCCGATCGCCGCGAACGGCAGCCAGACGTGCAGATTCGGCGAATACGTGTTCCAGAGCATCGCCGTCGCCTCTTCGGACGAACAGCCGAGCATTTTTTCCAGCGCGGGCATCGCTTCATTCCGCGAAATGCCGAGCTGCGATTCGAGCGCGCTCACGCCATCGAAAAACGGACGCCACGCGACGCCTTTCCGCTCCGCGATGAAGCGCAGCGCGAGCGTCGCCTTTTCGCCGACGTTCCCGTAAATCAGCCCCGCGAGCTTCGAGCCGACGAAAATGCCGACGCCCACGGGAATATTGATGTAGGCGAGATAGACGCCCTTCTTGTCGGCGGGAGCGATTTCGGAAAGATACTGAGATTTTTTCGGTCCCGTAAACATTTCGCCGAGCGAGAAAAACACGACGCCGAGCAGAAAAAACCACGCGTTCCGCGTGAAGCCCGCGACGACGACGCCGAGCGTCGCCAGCGCCATGCCAAAAATCATCGCATCCAACGTCCGCATTTTCCGCGTAATCCATGAAACGCCGACGACGCCGACGATGATGAACGCGGAGTTCGCGCTGATGAGCACTGCCTGCGGCACGCGAAGCGTTCCCGCGGGAGAAATCTCGACGAGAAACTGCGAAACGCACGCGGGAAGCGCGTTGTTCGCCGCCGCGGCGACGTTCGCGCTCGACACCCAATCTTCGAGAAAATTCGGCTGCAGGTCCCAAAGCTGAAACATCATCAGCCAGAATCCCGACATGATCAAAATCCACGCGAGCAGGCGCGGCTGGAAAATGTCGCGCACCGCGTTGAAAAGCACGCGGCGGACGCCGATCGTTTTCGACGCGCCCGACGGCGTGTCCTTAAAAAAGAGCAACGGCAGAAAATTGACGAGAATCATCGCCGCAGAAATCATGAAGACCACGCGCCAGCGCACGACGGAATTCGCCGCGCCGAGCGCGTCCGGCAGAAAATTTCCCGAAAGGAAAACGACGGGAATGTAATGCCCGACCATCGCGCCGATGTTGACGACCCAATAAAACACGCCCCAGCCGAGCGACGATTTTTCGCGCGGGAGCGTATGTGAGAGCGCGCCTTGAATGCCGGGCTTGAACAGCGCCGAACCCGTCGCGAAAACGGTGATTCCGGCGAGAAAGCCGAGATAATTCCCGTTCACGCCGTCGAAGCCGAGCGTTCCCGCGAACGCGTCCAGCACCGCCGAATCGCGCAGAAACGCCATCAGCAGGTAGCCAACGGACATCGCGCCGACGGAAATCGTCATCATTTTTTTGTAGCCGTAGCGATCGGCGAACCCACCGGTGAGAATCGGCAGAAAACACTGCACGACCGCCCACCACGCGTAAATCGTGCCTTTCGCAGCCGCCGTCAGATGAAGCCCGCCGACGTTGTCCGCCTGCATGATGTAAATCGGCGCGACGACGCGGACGCTGTAATACGCCAGCCGCTCCATCATTTCGGCGAAGTTCAGTTCGAAAAACGGAACGAGCCACGAGGATTTTTTCCCCGCGGGAACGGTCACGGCGGGAACGGAGTCGGAGGGTTCAGCCATTTTTTGAGATTCGGGAAAAAAATCGGTTCAGAAGCGGACGCGCAAACCGAGTTCGACGGAGCGCGAGAACAGGTCGAGATTGTGCCAGCCCGCGATTTTCGATGCGACAGACGGAGAAATGTAGGCGAAGCGGAACGCCGCGAATGCGCTCCAATGCTCGCTCAGCCGATATTCGCCGAGAATTTTCGCGGAAACGGTCGTCGTCAAGTTCCCGCTGCTCGACGTTTTGATGTCGCCGCCCTTGACTTCGCCGTAAGTCGCACCGAGTCCCAAGCCGAGCAGTGCCTCGACGGTGAAGGAATCGCCGATCTCGCGCGAAAGCCCGCCTTGAAGCAGAATGTTTGCGGACTGCAGCGTTTCTTTGACTTTGTTTCCGTGGTGCGTGTAAAGATCGCTTTCCGCCGTGAAGCCGAGCAGTTCGACGCCGCCGACGAAATCCCATTTCGGCGAATCCGAATCGAAATGCGCCGTGAACGAGAGGCTCGCCCCCCAGCCGTCCGCACCGGGCAAATCGCCGCCGAAGCCGAAGAAATATTCCGCGGCGGCGGCGAGTGCGAGCGCATCGTCTCGCTTTTTGTCGACGCCGACGTCGGGTGCCTCGCCTCTGCCTCCCCGCAGTGCCTCCACGGGATTGTAGTCTTTTTCCGCCGCGGGAACGCAGATGGCACCGATGGCGAACGCGAGCGCGGGAACGAGAATCTTTTTCGTCATATCGAATATTTTTCTTTGATGTCCGCGGGAATTTCCGTCGCCCAGCGGGTGTTCATGTCGATGAGCGCGTAATCGCCTTCGCCGTCGGCGGCGAGCTTTCCGTTCTGCTTGAAAATTTTGAAGGAAATGACGACGCCGTCGCGCCGGAAACGTATAATTCCGGTCTCCACTTTGAAGCGCTCCGCCATTTCGAGCGGGCGTTTGTAGTTGATGGAAATCGCGCGCTGAAACCAGCCGAGCCCGCGTTCCGCGAACGCCTGCATCGACATGCCGTAGCAGCGTTCCATCTGGTCGAAACGCGCCGCGAGAATGTAGTCGACGTAGCGGGAACTGTGGACGTGCCGATAAAGGTCTATGTCGTCCGGTCGCACGCGCATTTCCGTCGTGAAGCGGGAAAAGGCGAATTTTTCGGGAACGGTTTCGGGTTTCATTGTTTTTGCGGGAACGTGAAAAAAGTTTGCGGGAACGGGATTTTTCGGGAACGCCGGCGGCGCGTTCTTACAAGAGGTCGTCTTCGTTGAACCGCTTGGATTCGGGGTGATTGTAGCCGAAGAGCGGAAGCGTGTTCAGCACGAGAAAAAGCCCGACGCCGACGACGATCCCGCAGTCCGCGAGGTTGAACGCCGGCCAGCGGTAATCGATGAGCGGAATGCGAAAATCGAGAAAATCGACCACGTAGCCGTGCCAGAGCCGATCCAGCAGGTTGCCGAAAATCCCGCCGACGAGCAGCCCGAACGCGACCTGCACGGGACGCCGCTCGATTTCAAGCTGCCGCCGAAAAAAGAAAATCGCCGCGAGCGCGAGTGCCGCGAACAGCGTCAGAAAAATTTTCTGTCCGGAAAACAGCCCCCACGCCGCGCCGAAATTGCCGACGTGAACGATGTTGAAAAAATCGGGAATCACCGGAACCGGCGCGGGAACGTCGCCCGCGTCGTAGCCGTTCATGCCGGGCATCATCGGCGGGAGCGCCGCGATGATGAGAAGTTTGGAAACCTGATCCGCCGCGAACGCCGCGAACGCGATTTTCCAAAAAATCCCGTATTTCCGAATTTTGATGCCGAACGCGCTCATCTTTTCTCGTGCCAAAGAAAATAAGTCTACCGAAACCGCGCGTTCCCGCAAACGATTTTTCCCACGCGTTCCCGCAAAGCCGCCCGTGCCTTGAATTTGCTTTAATCGCAAAGCCTTCCGCTTTAAGCTCTCCACCGAAAAAAAATTTATGAAAGTCGAATTTTTCAACCGCGAAACGGGCGCGAAGGAAACGGAAGCGATTTACGGCGAAGGCGCACTGCGCTGGGTTTACGAAACGTTGCTCGGGAAGGTCGCGCTCGCCGCGCTGATTCGCCGCGCGTTCTTTTCGGAAATTTACGGGCGGCTCGCGTCGCGTCCGCGTTCCCGCGAAAAAATCGCGCCGTTCATCGAAAAATTCGGTCTCGATCCCGCGGAGTTCGCCGAACCCGTTTCCGCGTTCGCCTCGTTCAACGATTTCTTTTCGAGAAAACTCAAAGCCGGCGCGCGCCCGCTCGCGGATTCCGACGCCGTGCTGCCCGCCGACGGACGCCACCTCGCGTTCCCGCAGGCGGACTCAGGAACGATGACAATTTACGCGAAGGGACAGGCGTTCGATTTGAAAAAACTGCTCGGCGACGACGCGCTCGCGCGACGCTATCACGGCGGCGCGATTCTGTGTTCCCGCCTTTGCCCGACGGATTATCACCGCTTCCACTTTCCCGTCGCGGGAACGCCGTCCGCGCCGAGGCTCGTGCGCGGCTTTCTTTATTCCGTGAACCCGATCGCGCTCTCGCGGCGCATCGCTTACCTTTGGGAAAACAAGCGCGAAATCGTCGAAATCGATTCGCCGAAATTCGGGAAAGTCACGCAGGTGCTCATCGGCGCAACGAACGTCGGCACGATACGCACGACGTTCACACCCGGAAAATTTTACGAAAAAGGCGACGAACTCGGGTACTTCCGTTTCGGCGGCTCGTTCGTCGCGACGCTCTTCGAGCCGGGGAAAATCGTCTTCGCGGAAGACCTCGTGAAAAATTCCGCGGCGGGACTTGAAACTTACGCGAAAATGGGCGCGTCGCTCGGCGTTCCCGCGTAAATTGCGCGATGCGTGCCGCTTCCGTTTTTTTATTCCCGCGTTCCCGCGCCGTCGGCGGGAGCGGCGTCCGCGTTTTTCTCGAACCACGCGTCGATGCGCCTGCCGACGTTTTCTTTCAGATTGTTGTAAAAAAACATGTAGTCATACGCGTGTAGCGCGCCCGGCGGAAAAAATCCCTTGCCCGTGCCGAATTTTTCGACGGGAGCGTCCACGACGAGCGCGCCCGTTTCCGCTTCGCGATAGGTTTCCGAAAAATGCGGAATGAATTCCTTCGGTTCGCCGGTTTGCGCGTCGAAAATCACCGCGCCTTTGTGCTCGGACGCGGGCGCGTGAACGCCGTCCGTCCGCCAGTTGACGGGATTGATGCCGAGCGAATTTTTTCTCAACACAAACGAATATCCGGAATGCGCGCGCTGCGTGTTGTAGGAAATGATGACGCCGGTGTCCGTCTCGCCCTGCGCTGGTTTCAAATGCGGAAATTTTTCGACGGCTTCCCGCGTCAGCGACCAGCCGATGACGTAGGCGGCGACGAGGCGTTCCCGAAGACGCGGATCGGAAAATTCCGTTTCGAGCAGATTGAGAATCGCCATGCTTCCTTGACTGAATCCCGCGAGAATGAACGGACGCCCGCCGTTGAAATTTTTCAAATAATACGCGAACGCGCGGCGCACGTCCGAAAATCCATCTGCAAGAAACGCCTCCCCCGCGGCTTCGTCCATCTGTAAGACGTCAATCGAGGCTTGGCGGTAATACGGCGCGAAAAGATTCGCCCGTTCGGTAAAGACGCCGCCGTCGATGCGGATCTGCACGTCGGCGCATTCCCGCAGCGCGGCATCGGCGACGTCCATTTTCTGCGGACCGCCTTTCCCGCTGAAAATCGTGGGATAAACGTAAAAGACGTCGACGGGTTTGTCGCGTCGTTCCGGCGCGGGAAGGCGCGCCCAACTCGCCGCGTCCGCGTAATCCGGAGCGACGGGAACGCGCATTTCCGTCTGCGCGGGAACGCTCGCCGTTTCGACCGTCGCGGGAACGCACGACGCGCAGAGCCCGACGGCGGCGGCGAGAAAAATCAGCAGATTTCGTTTGAGAATGTCCGTTTTCATAAATGCCATTTTGCAAAAAAAAAATGCGACGCAACGCGTTTTTTGAAAAGAGAAACGCGTTCCCGCACTCAGGCGCTTTCTTCGGAATCGAGTTCCGCGGAAATGCGCATCGAGCAGAAATCCGGTCCGCACATGGAGCAGAACGCGGCTTTTTTCGCGGCGTCCTGCGGGAGCGCTTCGTCGTGCAGACGCCGCGCGTGTTCGGGATCGAGCGAGAGCGCGAATTGGTCTTCCCAGCGGAACTCGAAGCGCGCGCGGGAAAGCGCGTTGTCGCGATACTGCGCGGCGGGATGTCCTTTCGCCAGATCGGCGGCGTGCGCGGCGATTTTGTAGGCGATGACGCCTGCGCGGACGTCGTCGCGGTTGGGTAGCCCGAGATGTTCTTTCGGCGTGACGTAGCAGAGCATCGCGCAGCCGAACCAGCCGATGAGCGTCGCGCCGATCGCGCTGGTGATGTGGTCATAACCGGGCGCGATGTCGGTCGTGAGCGGCCCGAGCGTATAGAACGGTGCCTCGCCGCACCAGTCGAGCTGGTTGCGCATGTTCTCGCGGATGAGCTGCGCGGGAACGTGCCCGGGACCTTCGTTCATCACTTGCACGCCGTGTGCCCACGCGCGGCGCGTAAGTTCGCCCTGCGCCTTGAGCTCGGCGAACTGCGCCTCGTCGTTCGCGTCGGCGACGGAGCCGGGACGCAGACCGTCGCCGATGGAGACGCCGATGTCGTAAGCCGCCATGATTTCGCAGATTTCGTCCCAGTGTTCCCAAAGAAAATTCTCCGCGTTATGCCGCTTGCACCATTTCGCCATGATCGAGCCGCCGCGGGAAACGATTCCCGTGACGCGCGAGGCGACGAGCGGCACGAAGTCTTTTTTCACGCAGGCGTGAATCGTGAAATAATCCACGCCTTGCTCCGCCTGCTCGATGAGCGTTTCGCGGAAAACTTCCCAGCAGATGTCCTCGCTTTTGCCGCCGACTTTTTCGAGCGCCTGATAAATCGGCACCGTGCCCACGGGAACGGGGCAGTTGCGCAAAATCCATTCCCGCGTCGCGTGGATGTTTTTCCCGGTGGAAAGATCCATCAGCGTGTCGCCGCCCCAGCGGCACGACCAGCGCATTTTGTCCACTTCTTCCTCGATGCCCGACGCGATCGCGGAATTGCCGATGTTCGTGTTGATTTTGACGAGAAAATTCCGCCCGATGATCATCGGCTCGGCTTCGGGATGGTTGATGTTCGCGGGAAGAATCGCGCGCCCGCGGGCGATTTCCGAGCGCACGAATTCCGGCGTGATTTCCTGCGGGATCGCCGCACCGAAGCTTTCGCCCGGGTGCATGAACACGAGCTTTTGCCTCGGCGAGAGCGTCTCGCGATCCCGCGCTTCCTGCCGCTTCATGTTTTCGCGGATCGCGACGAATTCCATTTCCGGCGTGATGATGCCGCGCCGCGCGTAGTCCATCTGCGTGATGCGCGCGCCGGGCTTCGCGCGGAAAATTTTTCGGTCTTTCCGGTCGAACTGTTCGACGCGGCACGCCGTTTTCGCCGCTGGAACGGCGTAGCTCGCGGGAACGGTCTCCACGTCCCCGCGCTCCAGAATCCACGGCTCGCGCAGCGCGGGAAGCCCCTTGCGGATGTCTTTGTGAAAATTCTCGTCGCCCCACGAGCCGGACGTGTCGTAGACGCGCACAGGCGCGTTTTCATGCAGGATTTTCCCGCTGCGGGAACGCGTCGGCGAAAGCGAAATTTCGCGCATTGGCACGCGGATGTCGGGGCGGGAGCCCTCGACGTAGACGCGGCGGCTCTGCGGGAACGCCAAGCGGAGTTCGTCGATTTTTTCTTCTGCGGGAACGTCTGCCATGATCGTGGGAATGATTCTTGCGCGCAACGATACGCGCTCCCGCGTTTTTTTTCAACGCCGAGAAAATTTTTTCAAAGAAAAAGTGCCTGCTCCAGCTCGTCGAGCCGCGCGGACGTGAGCGTTCCCGCGTCGCAGAGCGGCGCGAGCCAACGCACGAAAAGATAAACGACGCCGCCGAAGTCGCGGTCGTGAACGTAATTTTCGCCGAGGCTACGGCTCAGGAAACGCCTCAGCGCGACGGCGTAGATCGTCCATTGCAGCGCGTAGCCGTGGCGGACGGTTTCCTCGCGCACGGCGGCACTCGACAAGCGGTAATCCGCGGGAACGCCGCGCGGCGCGACCGCGTTCGTTTTCCAGTCGAGGATGAAGTAGCGCCCGTTCGCGCGGAACGCGAGGTCGATGACGCCCGTCATCATGCCGACGACGTTCAGCGGCGTTCCCGCCGCGCGCGCGTCCGGCGCCCAATGACGCTCCGCCGTTTCCGCGTAAATGCCGCCCCAGCTTTTAAAAATGCGGTAAAGCTCCGCGGTGAGCGCGCGGGAACGCTTTATCGGAAAATGAAATTCCATTTCGCGGACGACGTCGCTTTCGCCGAGCGTCTCGAGCCGGATATTTTCTTTTCCGAGCGGAAGCGAAAGCGCGGATTCGACCATTTCCGCGAAGCGTTTTTTCAGCGTCGCGCGCTCGCGTTCCTCCGCGCCCGCCCAATTCGGAAGCTGAGGCAGAAACGCGTCCAGAATCCGGGAAAGATTCGCGCGGGAACGAAAATCGGTTTTCTCGAAAACGAGGTGAACGAGCGTTCCGAATTCCGGACCGGCGGGAAGGTCGAAAAAATCTCTTCGCGGGAAAAATTCCTCTTCGCCACCGCCGCCGTTCTCGCGGTCCTCCGTCGGCGTTCCCGCGTCGGAAGAAAAGCCGCCGTCTCCGTCGTCGTCGGGCGTTCCCGCCGGATTCTCGTCGTTTTCGCGCCGCGCGAGGCTCTCGCTCTCCGAATTGCGGATCAGGCGGGAAAAGCTGAAAACGCCCTCCGCGTCGCGTGAAATTCTTTTCAGCGCGTTTTCGGCGTGGGCGAAGCGACGTTCCGCGTCTTCGCCCGCAAGCATTGGGAGCTTTTCTTTCTCCGCGGGAACGCTTCGCGCGTCGCCGCTGCGCGGCGGAAACGCGTCTTCGGGAAGCGATTCGTATTCGTCGACGATTTTCCAGTGCGGGAACGCTTTTTCCGCGCCCGACAAAAAAATTCCCGCCGCGTCGAGAATCTGGTTCTGATAGGAATTCCAAATGCTTTTGCACGCGCCCTGTTTCTGCGGAACATGGCAGAGGACGACGCGGGAACGCGCCCGCGTGAGCGCGACGTAAAACAGGCTCGCGGCGTTGGCGGCGGCGGTTTCGGCAACGCCGCGCAAAAATTCTTCGGATTTTTCTTTCGCCGGTCGCGCGTCGAAAATCACGCGCGTTTCGCCGTCGTTCCCGCCGCATTTCGCGAAATCGGGCAGACCGCGCTTCGAAGTCGAAAGCAGCTGTTTTTTCCAAAGCGAGGAAACGAAGACGATTTCAAATTCGAGACCTTTGCTTTTGTGGACGGTGAGAATTTTCACGCTTTCGCCGTCGCTGTCGGAACGCAGCTGCACGGCGTCGGATTCGTCGGACGGGTCGGCGGACGCGAGCATGAAGTCGAACGCGTCCGCGAGCATCCGCGGAGAAAGCGCACCGCCGCGTTCCTTCGCGTGAATCAATTCGGCGAGATGCGGAACGTCCGTCGCGAGCGTTTTCGCCTGCGGGAGCGACGCGAAGTTTTTCGAAAACTCGAGCCGATCCGAAAGACAGCGGAACGCGGGAAGAAAACCGTTGCGCGACCAGCGTTCCCGCGCTTCGACAAACGCGCGGCGCGCGGCGTCGATTTCCGGCGAATCGCCGTCCGCGGACAAGTTCCGAAGCGGCGTTCCCGCGAAAAACGAGGTGAGCCGCGCGCGGCGGAACAGCGCGTTGTCCTGCGGCAAAAGCATCGCGTGAACGATGTCCGAGAGCTCCCGCGCGATCGGGCGGCAGAGCACGTTCCCGCGCGCGGTCGTCGAAACGGGAACGTCCGCGCGCATCAGCGCCGAGCGGAACGCGCCGGCTTCCTCGTTGTCGAAAACGAGAATCGCGATATCCGACGCGGGAACGCCGCGGTCGCGGACAAGCTCGAGGACGTCTTTGACGACGCGCGGAATCACGCTTCCGTTCAGCGCGACGTCGCGGTTCGTCGCCGCCGCAAACGTCCGCAGAACGGCGGCGGGAACGCGTTCCCGCGCGGCGATTTTCTCCGCGCCGAGTTTTTCCGCCTTGCTCTGCGGGAACGCGACGGGCGAATATTCCAGCGTGCCGCCGATGCGCGCGCGGATGCTTCGCCGCGTTTTGCTTCCGCCGAAAAAAAGCGTGTCGGAAACGCGCGCGTCGCCTTGAAAAATTTCGTTGAACGCGGCGATCGTTTCCGGCTCGGAACGCCAGTTTTCGCCGAGCGAGAGCGTGTTCCCGCGCCCCGCATCCAGAATTTCCGTGCGCGCGTTGCGGTAGGCGCGGACGTCGCCGCCGCGGAATTCGTAAATCGCCTGTTTCGGATCGCCGACGCAGAAAATCGGGCGCTTGTTTTCGATGAAAATCCGTCGGAAAATTTCCCATTGCACGGGATCGGTGTCCTGAAACTCGTCGACGATCGCCGCGCGGAAACGCGAAGCGATTTTCCCCGCGAGCTCCGGCGTTTCCCGCAGCGCGTTCAGGAGCTCGAGCAGAATTTCCCCGTAGGAAATGTCGCGACCGTTCCCGCGCGCCGCACGCCACTCCGGAAGCGTTTCCGCGACGATGCCGAAAAGCGCGTTCCCGCGCGCGTCGTTCGGCGGAGGCGGCACGGGAACGGTCGCCGGATTTTGCAGAAACGGATTCATCGCGCGGAGGACGTCTTCGACGCCGACGGAAGAAAGATTTTTTTCGCCGCCGATGCGCGCGCGGGCGAGACGGCGCTCGACGAAGCGCGAAAGCTCGTCTGCCGTCGAGGCGACGATTTTGTCCGTGCGCGCCGCCGCCGCGCCGAATTCTTTCAGCGCGCGCGAGCAGAATCCGTGAATCGTGGAAACGGCGGCTTCGTCGAATTCCGCCTCGGCGAGAAGCAGCGCGGCACGCTCGGCGTCCGGCGTGTCCGTTGATTTCCGCGCTGTGCGGATTCGCGCGCAAAGGCGTTCCCGCAGCTCCGCCGTCGCGGCTTCCGTGAACGTGACGACGAGAATTTCTCCGACGCGGGCGGCGCGGCGTTCCCGCGCGGAGGGATCGGCTTCGGCGGCGGATTTCGCTTCCTGCGGATACGCGGTTTTTCCGCGCAGAAGCGCGAGATAGATTTCCGCGATCGCGAACGTTTTCCCCGTTCCTGCGGAGGCCTCGATGATGCCGGGACGCGTCAGATCCAGCGTCTCGGCGTTGCGCGTCCGCGTTCCCGTCGTCATCGTTCCGCGTTCCTCAAACGAGAATGTTGTCGATGAGCCGCGTGCGGGATTCGGTCATTCTCACGGCGACGGCGATCAGCGTGTTCCCGCGCGAAATTTTTTCCAGCGGGCGCATCGTGGAATTGTCCACGATTTCGATGTATTCCGCGTCGAAAATCGGATTCGCGGCGAGCGTTTCCGTGAAGGCGCGCGAGAGCGTCGGCGCGTCTTCCGTTCCCGCGTCGATTTTCTGCGCGAGCGACTGCAACGCCCGCTGAATCTGCGGCGCGGCGGCGCGTTCTTTTTCCGTCAGATACTGGTTGCGGGAACTGAGCGCGAGACCGTCGCTCTCGCGGACGATCGGCGCGACGACGATTTTCACGGGAACGTGCAGATCGCGAACCATGCGTTTGAGCACCGCGGCCTGCTGCGCGTCCTTCTGACCGAAAACCGCGACGTGCGGCAGCGCGAGATTGAACAGAATGTCGACGATCGTGCACACGCCGCGGAAATGCGTCGGACGGGAACGTCCGCAAAGCCCATGCGAACAGGAATTTTCCGTGATGAATACAGAAAAATCCGGCGCGTAGATTTCTGCGGGCGACGGCGCGAAAAGAATGTCGACGCCGTGCGCTTCGCAGACTTTTTTATCGGCGTCGAGCGTGCGCGGATATTTTTCGTAATCTTCATTCGGCCCGAACTGCGTGGGATTGACGAAAACGCTTACGACGAGCGCGTCTGCGCGGGAACGCGCCACGTCCATCAGCGACGCGTGACCGGCGTGCAGATTGCCCATCGTCGGCACGAGCGCGATCTTCTTGCCCTGCGCGCGGAGCGCAAGCGCGGTTTGCTGAAGTTCTTCTGCGTCGTGAATGACTTTCATTGCGGAACAAATTTGAAAGAAAAAATGATACTCGCGCGCGGGAACGACGCGAGAGCAATTTGCGTCCGGCTTCTCCAAAAAAAAACGTCCTCCGCTCGCGGGAACGCACGAAAACGAAAGCCGAAAAAAGACGCGGACAGGCGGCGACTGTTTTTGCGTTCCCGCGCAAAAAAAAAGCTTATGAGCTTAAAAGCTTAAAAGTTTAATCGCTCCCGCGAGCG
>CAZWIK010000003.1:0-5130 GCA_964633895.1 uncultured Enterobacteriaceae bacterium
CGACGGCAAACACCACGTGGAAGACGATCACGATTACCTCGAACGGGACTAATATTGTCGCGTATGTGGACGGTGTCCTCGCCTGCTCGCGCGAATACGCGACGACTGAGATCACGCTCACGGGAATGCAGTTCGGAACGAGCTTCAGCAACGGCCGCTCGATTGGCGCATCCGTGGACGTGAACAATATCGCGATTTGGAACACGGCACTGACGGCGGAGCAGGTCAAAGCACTCATCATTCCGGAGCCGAGTGCGTTCGGCTTGTTGGCGGGCGTAGGCGCTCTCGCGCTGGTCGCGGCGCGTCGCCGGCGGTGCCGTTCCCACGCGAAATAACTTTGTTTGTGTGAAACCTGTTTGAAGTTCGGCGTTCCCGTGCGCGGCTTTTCGCGCGGGAACGCTTTTTTTCGTGTGTTCGGGGCATTGACGCTCGCGGGGAGCGATTAAACTTTTAAGCTCATAAGCTTTTTTTTGCGCGAACGCGTCCCCGAAAAAAGAAAAAAACGGCTTTCGCCGCGCGTTCCCGAAAAAAAAGAAAAATCGGCTTTCGCCGCGCCGCGCGTTTTTTTTCAAAAGGTCTCGCCGACAAGCGGGAGCGATTAAACTTTTAAGCTTTTAAGCTCATAAGCTTTTTTTTTGCGCGAACGCGTCCCCGAAAAAAGAAAAACGGCTTTCGTCGCGCCGCGCGTTTTTTTTTCAAAAGGTCTCGCCGACAAGCGGGAGCGATTAAACTTTTAAGCTTTTAAGCTCATAAGCTTTTTTTTTGCGCGAACGCGTCCCCGAAAAAAGAAAAAACGGCTTTCGCCGCGCGCGGGAACGCGCTTGACGCGGGTGCGGAAAGGTGTTTCAGAGAATGAGCATGTCATCGGACAAGATGCGCAGTTTGAGAACGGAGCCGGTCGGGCGGCTGCTGGTCGGGTATGCCGTTCCCGCGATTGCGGGCATGATCGTGTTTTCGCTCTACAACGTGGTGGACAGCATTTTTATCGGTCAGTGGGTCGGCGAATACGCGCTGGCGGGGCTGGCGATCGCGTTTCCCGTGATGAACCTTGCGGCGGCGATCGGCACGTTGCTCGGCGTCGGCGGCGCCGCGGTCAGTTCGATTCGCATGGGCGAGAAGAAGCTGGAAAAAGCGGCGCTGGCGCTCGGGAATGTGTTCGTGCTGTCGATTTTGTTCGGGCTGGTGCTCGGCGGCGTGTTGGTGTTTTTTCTCGAACCGATTCTGACGGCGTTCGGCGCGAGCGAGCAGACGCTCCCGTATGCGTATAAGTTCATGCGGATCATTCTGCTGAGTTCGCCCGTGACGTATCTTTTCTTCAATCTGAACCACATCATGCGCGCGACAGGGTATCCGGCGCGCGCGCTGTACACGCTGGTGATTTCCGTCTGCGTGAACGTTGCGCTGGCACCGATCTTCATCAAGGTGCTCGGCTGGGGCGTCACGGGAGCGGCGCTGGCGACGCTCTGCGCGCAGGCGTGCGGCGTGGTTTTCATTCTGTATCATTTTCTATCGAAGGCGAGCGCGGTGCATTTTGTGCGCGGCTCGTTTTTTCCGAGAAAGGAAACCGTGCTTTCGGTGATTTCGATCGGAAGCGCGCCGAGCATCCTGAACATCTGCGGTTGCGCGGTCGCGGCACTCATCAACCATCAGCTTCTGCAACATGGCGGCGACCTCGCCGTCGGCGCCTACGGAATCATGTTGCGCGTGATGACTCTGATCGCGATGGTCGTTCTCGGGCTGACGCAGGGCGCGCAACCGATCATCGGCTACAATCACGGCGCGGGGTGCTACGACCGCGTGCGGCGGACGTTTCTGCTGACGTTTCTCGCGGGAACGGCGATCACGACGGTCGGCTTTCTCGTCTGCGAAATTTTTCCGCACGCGATCGCGCGATGCTTTACGCAGAACGAGGAACTGATCGGGTTCACGGTGTTCGGGCTACGTATCGGCTCGGCGGCGTTCGCGATCGTGGGCGGGCAGATCGTGGTGAACAACTTTTTTCAATCGATCGGGCGCGGGAAGACCGCCGCCGCGCTTTCGACGACGCGCCAGCTCGTCTTTCTCGTTCCGGGGCTTCTGGGGTTCCCGCACTTTTTCGGTCAGAACGGCGTGTGGATGAGCCTTCCCGTCGCGGACGCGCTGGCGGTCCTCACCACGGGTTTGGTGTTCGTTCATTTTCTGAAAAATTACCACCCGCCGAAGCTCGCGATCGACGCGATGGCGGCAGACACCGCGGGAACGTGAAAAAAAACCGCTTTACGCTGACCCGCTTTCGGAAGAAAATAGCGGGAATGTCTGTGAATCAGAACAAGGCGTCGCCGCGTTCCCGCAAAAACGAAATGGGGGGGGGGTGAATGCTGCGTGTCCGCGGATCTGAATAAGACGCCGATGGTGCAGCAGTACTGGGAGTTCAGAAACAAACTCCCGCCGAACACACTGCTGTTTTTCCGCGTCGGCGATTTTTACGAAATGTTCGGCGCGGACGCGGAGCGCGGCGCGGAATTGCTCGGGCTGACGCTGACGAAGCGTTCGGGCGTGCCGCTCGCGGGCGTGCCGTATCACGCGGTGCAGACGTATCTGCAAAAGGCACTCGTCGCGGGCGTGAAAATCGCGATCTGCGAGCAGACGGAGACGCCGAAGCCCGGCAAGCTCGTCAAACGCTCGCTGGTGCGCATCATCACGCCGGGAACGACGCTCGATGAAACGCAGCTCGACGCGAAGCACAACAATTACATTCTCGCGCTCGACGACAACAAATTCGGGCTTCACGCGGCGTGGCTCGACGTTTCGACGGCGGAGTTCCGCATCGCGACGTCGCGGGAACGCACGGATCTACTCGCGGCTTTGCAGGCATTGCGGCCGAGCGAAATTCTCGTGCCGGAATCGTGGCAGCAGGGCAAGACGCCGGAATACCTCGACGCGCTGTTGCAGTGGAATCTCGTCTCGCGGGCGATGGACTGGAATTTCGACGCAAAAATCGGGAACGACACCGTGTGCAAGGTGCTGAAAGTCAACAGTCTCGACGGTTTCGGCATTTCCGAAAAGCACCCCGCGCTCGGCGCGGCGGGAGCGCTGCTTTCCTATGTCACGGAAACGCTCTGCGAAACGCCCGCGCACATCAAAAAACTTTCGGAAATGCGCAGCGAAAGCGCGCTGATCATCGACGCGGCGAGCACGCGCAATCTCGAACTTTTCAAATCCGCTTCGGGAACGCGCGCGGGTTCTCTGCTCGGTGCGATCGACGGCACGCACACCGCCGCGGGCGCGCGCCTGCTCGAACGCTGGCTGTCCGAGCCTTCCCGCGACGTCGCCGTCATTCGGGAGCGCCAGGACTGCGTGGAGGCGTTTTTCAAAAGCAACACCGTGATGACGCGCATTCTGGACGCGCTCGGCTACGTCAAAGACATTTCCCGCACGCTTTCCCGCCTGCAGAACCGGATGCGGCTACCGCGGGAACTCGGCGCGATCCGCGAATCGCTCGCGCAGATCCCGGAAATCAAAATGGCACTTTCGCTCGTTTCGCCGTCCCCGCTCGATGCGATAAACCGCCGCATCGACCCGCACACGGAACTCGCGAACCTTCTCGCCGACGCGCTGGCGGACGATTTGCCCGTGGACATGAACGGCGTGATCCGCCCTGGCTTCGACGCACGGCTCGACGAACTGCGCGGGCTTTGCGGGAACAGCCGCACGTGGTTGCTTGATTTCGAAAAACGGCTTCAGGACGAGACGGACATTCGCAATCTGCGCGTGCGCTACACGGGAGCGTTCGGCTATTACATCGAGGTGACGAAGTCCAACATTTCCAAAGTTCCCGCGGAATGGACGCGCCGCCAGACGCTCGTCAACGCCGAACGATACACGACGCCGGAACTGCGGCAGAAAGAGCACGAAATTTTGCAGGCGGACGAACTCGTTTCCCAGCGCGAAGCCGAACTTTACGGCGAAATCGTGGAAAAAACGCTGGCGTACTCGGATTCGCTGACGGAAACCGCGCTCGCGCTCGCCGAGTTCGACGTGTTCGCGGGCTGGGCACAGCTCGCGCAGACTTGGGACTACTGCAAGCCGGACGTGGACGAATCCGACGTTTTGCAAATTTCGGAAGGGCGGCATCCCGTCGTGGAACAAATGCTGTGCCGCCCCGGCGTTTCTCAGGCGTTCGTGCCGAACAGCACGGAGCTTTCCGCTTCGGGAACGCAAATCAACATCATCACCGGACCGAACATGGCGGGAAAATCGACGTATATCCGCCAGGTCGCGCTCATCGTGTTGCTCGCCCAGATCGGCTGCTGGGTTCCCGCGAAATCCGCACGCGTCGGCATCGCCGACCGCATTTTCTGCCGCGTCGGCGCGTCCGACGAACTCGCGCGTGGAAATTCCACGTTCATGGTCGAAATGAACGAAACCGCGAACATCCTGAACAACGCGACGCCGAAAAGCCTCGTCATTCTCGACGAAATCGGGCGCGGCACGTCCACCTACGACGGGCTTTCCATCGCGTGGTCGGTCGCGGAATACATTCACGGGAACGCTCCGGCGGGACCGCGCACGCTTTTCGCGACGCACTATCACGAGCTGACGCGCATCGCGGACGAGCTTCCGCGCGTGAAGAACTACTGCGTCGCGGTCAAGGAATGGAACGACGAAATCATTTTCATCCGCTCCGTCGTTCCCGGCGCGGCAGACCGCTCTTACGGGATTCACGTGGCGCGGCTCGCCGGACTGCCGGAATCCGTGATTCGGCGCGCGCAGGAAATTCTCGCCGACCTCGAACAGACCAACGACGATTTTCGCCGCGATCCCGCGGAAATTTCCGGCGTTGCCGAAACGTCGGCGGGAACGCCGAACGAAAACGAAAACGCGGAGCGGGACGAACGCGCTTCTTCGCCCGTTCCCGCGCCGCGTCCGCCGCGCGAACCGAAAAACGATCCCGCGCAACTTTCGCTCTTCTCGCTCTTCTGATTTTTTTTCTTCGGGAAAAAAATTACGCGTCCGCGTTCCCGCGTCACGCCGTTTTCGCGGAATCGCGCCCGCGGGAAAAACGCGCTTTTTCCCAGATTTCCTGCAAGCGGAGGATCGCCGCGTCCGGATCGGTGCTCCCGCAGACGGCGCGGACGACGGAAAAATTTT
>CAZWIK010000003.1:5230-35319 GCA_964633895.1 uncultured Enterobacteriaceae bacterium
ATCGCCGCGTCCGGATCGGTGCTCCCGCAGACGGCGCGGACGACGGAAAAATTTTCCGCTCCCGCGGCGAGAACATCGGGTAGGCGCGCGGTGTCGATTCCGCCGATCGCGACCGCCGGACAAGGCGCGGCGGCGATCATTTTCCGCATGACGGCGAGACCGAGCGTCGCGTCAGGAATTTCTTTCGTCGGCGTGGCGTAAACGGGACCGACGCCGATGTAATCCGGCGCGACGGCGCGCGCGGCGGCGACCTGCGCGGGCGAGTGCGTGGAAAGCCCGAAAATTTTCAGCGACGGGAAGCGTTCCCGCGCGACGGGCAGCGGCGTGTCGTCCTGCCCGAGGTGAACGCCGTCCGCGCCGACTTCCGCCGCGATTTCGGGATCGTCGTTGACGATGAAGAACGTATCCGTTCCCGCCGTGATCGCGCGGAGATTTTTCGCGGTTTCGACGACGCGTTCCCGCGGCGCGCGCTTCATTCGAAGCTGAACGAAGCGCGTTCCCGCGCGGACGGCGGCTTCGGCGCAGCGTTCGTAGCTCGTCGCGGGATCGGTGATGACGAGATAAAGCCCGAACGGCGCGTTCATCGTTTCAGATCTTCGGCGATGAGCCGCGCGAGCTTGCGTCCGCTTTTCAGCATTCCGCCGAAAATCGGGCCCATGCGGAAGCCGCCCTGCACGTTGTTCGCCGCCATGCCGGACGCGTAAAGCCCGGGGAAAAGCCGCTTCGTGTTTTCGACGGTCGTGCGTTCGCCGTCTTCCATCCACATCGGTTTTTCGCCGAGGATTCCGCCCGTCGGCGAATCGACGGCGACGCCCGCCTTGTTCACGGCTTTTTTCACGATTTCGCTCGGGTGTCCCGTGCCGTCCACGACGGCGCGCGCCGTGACGACGATCGGATCCACGTGCATTTCGAGACGCCGCACGGGATTCCAGTTGATGACCACGCCGGAAACGACGCCGTCGTGAATGACGATGTCCTCCACGCAGACCGTGTTGAAGATGACCGCTCCCGCCTTGCGCGCGCCGAAAATCAGCCCGGACGCCATTTCCACGGAATCCAGCGTGTGATAACCGTTCCCGAGCGCGACTGTCGCGATGCCGAAATCGCGGAGAATTTCCGCCGCGTCGTCCTGCACGACGACTTCGTTCATCAGCATTCCGCCGCCCCAGACGCCGCCGCCCGGCGCGAGCTTGCTCTCGTAGACCGCGACCTTGAAGCCCGCCGTCGCGAGATCCCGCGCGGCGACGAGCCCGCTGGGTCCCGCGCCGACGATCGCGACGTCGACCGCGAGGTTTTCTTCCAGTTTTTTAAAAAACGAGCGCACGATCGCGCCCGATATTTGTTCTTCCATGACCATGATTTGACTCTTTCCGTTGTAGATTCGGTTGATTGTTCCGTTTTCAGAAAGAGCGTCTTTTTCGCGGGAACGCGCGTTCCCGTCGGACGGACGAACATTCTCAGCATTCCCTACGCCGGCATTATCCGGATCAGGTTCGCGGGTATGATCTCAGCCGGCGGAAAGCGTTCCCGCGGGCACCCCTTACTGAAAGTGCCGCAAACGCTAAGACCGTTCCCGCGGACGCGCAAGACGAAAAAAAACGCTTGCGGACGTTCGGGGAAACTGGTTTTTTAGCCATTCCCATTTAATCATCAAATAAAGACAGCTATGCAACCGACCTATCGTCCTTCCAAAGTTTGCCGCGCGCGCAAGTGCGGCTTCCGTGCCCGTATGAAGACTCGCGGCGGCCGCAAGGTCATCGCCAATCGTCGCGCGCAGGGGCGCAAGCGCCTTGCCGACTAATCGGAAAAATCTTATGCGGGCGCGTTTTCCCGCATCGCACAGGCTTCGGCATCAGTCCGATTTCTCCCGTTTGCGGGAACAAGGCTCGCGGTATAACTGCGGGTCTTTTGTTGTCGACGCGGCGCCGCCTGCCGCCGGAGCTCTCGCCGCGTCGCGCGGCTTCGCCCGTCTGGGCGTGATCGCCTCGAAAAAAACGGTCGGCAACCGAGCGGTTCGCCGCAATTACGCGAAGCGGGTTTTTCGCGAAATTTTCAGGAAAAATCCAACGGCGTTCCCGCAGGGTTGGGACGTAATCGTCATCGTGCGGCGCGGCTTCGAGGGCGTGCCGTTCCCGCAGCTCGAAGCGCGTTATCTCGAAGCGGCGCGGCGCGTCGTCGCCCGCTGGAAAAATCTGCCGCCGCCGGCGGGAACGGACGTCGCGCGATGAAATTCCGAATCGGAGACGCGCTGAAACGCCCGGGCGTTTTCGTCGGGCTCGCGTTCCTCGCGGTTTACCGCCGGCTCGTTTCTCCGGTGCTCCACGCGGTTTTCGGGCGCGACGGCTTCTGCCGTTTTTCTCCGACCTGCTCGGAATACGCGCGGCAGGCGTTGCTGACGCACGGATTTTTCGCGGGAACGCTGCTCGCGGCGTGGAGAATTTTTCGCTGCAATCCGTTTTGCGCGGGCGGATTCGATCCCGTTCCCGCGCCGGGCGAGCCGTTTTTTCGGCGAATGCGCGTCGGGATTTTCGGCGGGAGCTTCGATCCGGTGCACAACGTGCATCTCGCGCTCGCGGAAGCCGCCGCGAAGACGCTGCGCCTCGACCGCGTCATTTTCGTTCCCGCGGCGCATTCTCCACTCAAGTCCGAGGTGCCGAGCGCGCCCGCCGAGCTCCGCGTGGAAATGCTCCGCGCCGCGCTCGAAAACGTTCCCGCGGCGGAAGTCTCGACTTGGGAAATCGAGCAGGGCGGGAAGAGTTTTTCTTTCAACACGGTGCGGCATTTCAGGGAAACGCTCCCGCGGGCGGATTTTTTCTGGATTTTCGGCGCGGATCAGCTCGCGCAGCTCGACCGCTGGCACGAGGCGGAAGCGCTCTGCCGCGAAGTCGCGTTCGTCGCGATGCGCCGCGACGCGGACGCGTTGCCGCCCGTTCCCGCCGCGCTGAAAGGCTTCGCGCGCGTCATTCCGTTGACGCTCCCGCGCGCGGATTTGTCTTCGACCGAAATCCGCCAAAAAATCGCCGCGGGAGACCTCGACGGGCTTCGCGGTTGCCTGCCTTGGCCCGTTTTGGCTATCATTCTGAAAAACAATCTTTACGCTCATGGAAAAAACGAAAAAGACGACGACGCGCAGAGCCGCGGCGGGAACGAAACTTGCCGCGAAGACTCCGGCAAAAGCGAAAGCGCGCGCCGGAGCATCGAAGCGGACAAAGCCTTCCGCGGGCAGTGCTGGAACGACCGCTGAGCGCGGCGCGGTGCAAAAAGCGTCGGGCGGCGTTCCCGCGGGACGCAGGCGGAAAGCGAAATCCTTCGTTCCCGCGGTCGAGGACGCGTCGGCGGGAATCGGACTCGTGAAATGCTGCGTCGCGGCTCTCGAAGAGAAAAAGGCGGACGCGATAAAAGTTTTCTTTCTCGGCGAAAAATCTCCGGTGGCGGATTATTGCGTGATCGCCACGGGAACGTCCGATCCGCATCTGCGCGCGCTTCGGGCGGAGCTGGAAAAGGCGATCCGCGCCGCCGCGCCGTCCGTGCGCGTGCGGATTCAGAACGAACCCGGCAGCGGCTGGTGCGTCGTCGACGCGTTTGACGTAGTCGTGCACATTTTCTCGCGCGAGCAGCGCGAAAAATACGCGCTGGACGAATTTTTCGCGCAGGGCGAGCCCGTCGAATTTCCCGCGAAATAAAATTTTCGGCGGGCGGTTCCCGCATTCCCGCGCGGGGCGTTTTCCGTTGACACGGGAACGGCGCGTCCCTCAGACTTTCGGGCGAATCCTCTCGTTTTTCCCCGAAAAAAACACGCATGCCCGTCCCCGACGAAAAAGAGCTTCCGCCCTCGCCGGCGGAAAAGGTTTTGCCGCCGCAGGTGATCATCGCGCCGGTCGTCGTCGTGCCGGTAATCGTTCCCGTCTCCGTTCCCGCACCCGCGCTGGAAACGCCGCGCGCCGAAGCCGCTGGCGGGAACGTTCCCGCCGCGCCTGAAAATCCGTCGTTCTTCCCTCCGCCGCCGCCGCGCGCCGCGCCGAAATCGCTTTTCGGGCGTTTTTTCGGGAAAATCGGCGGTGCGGGCTTTCTCGCCTCGGTGTTGTTTCATGGCGCTCTGATGATTTTCGCGATCTTTTGGGTTTTCGCGGAAAGCGTCGTTCCCGCGGAGGCGGATTCCGTCTTCGTTTCTGGCAGCGGCGGGGCGTCGGCTTCGGGTGCGGGAACGCGCGGCGAATTTTCGGCTAAGGTTTTTCGAAAGGCTCCCGCGCCGGCGGCTTCGCCGAAAATCATTTCGTCGGGGAAAAACGCGAAAATCGCGTTGCCGGAGGTTTCGGCGATGCGCGGGAATGCGGGCGTTTCCCTGCGTTCGGCTTTTGGCGGGAACGCGGGCTTAGGCGGGGACGGGAACGGTTCGGACGCGGCGGGCGCGTCGGGCTTTGGCGGCGGAATCGGCGCAGGGACGGGCATCGGAATCGGCGGCGGGAAAAATCATCTCGGAAAATTCAAGATGTTGCTCGGCGCGAAAGTCGAAGCGCGGCGCATCGCGGTTTATCTGGACTGCTCCGGCTCGATGAAACCGTATCTGGACGCGGTGAAGGCGGAAATTTACGAAAAATTTCCCGACGCGGACGTTTTCGCGTATTCGGGCGCGCAGACGGAAATTCACGACGGATGCGTCGTCGGCGGGAAAGATTTCAAGGCGAAACAGCTCGCCGCGCTGAAGAAAAAACCGGCGGAGGACGAAACGGATTCCGCGCGGCTTTCCCCGCAAGGCAGGGCGATTCACCGGAAATACGCGGCGCATTTCCGCGCGGGAACGCTCGGCGCGTGGCTCGACGTGCTGTCGCGGGAACGCTACGACGCGCTCGTCGTTTTTTCGGATTTTCGCGACGGCGCGCGCCAGCGGCGGGGCGGGAAGACGGTTTTCGCGGATTCGTCGTATTCGCCGACGCCGGACGCCCGCGATGCGCGGGAACGCAAATGGGAGGCGGACTGGCGTTCCGCGTTCGCGCGTTCCGGCGCGCCGAAGCTTTATTTGTTTTCGGCGGGAACGCGTCCGCAGGCGTTTCTTGAGGCGTGCGTCTCCGCTTCGGGCGGGGAAATCGCGTTTCCGGAGTTGAAGAGCGGCGGCGTTTCTCGTCGAAAAAAGACCGGCGCGGGAATGCGGGACTCGCCTTAATTTCCTTGCGGGAACGCGGGAAAAGCGTAGTCTTTGAGAAGCATTTTTTTTATTTCCAATGGCCGAAGACACTTCGAATCTCGTCACCATCAATATTGACGGCAAAGATTATCAGGTTGCCGCCAAGCAGAACCTTATCGATGCGGCGCATTCGCTCGGAATCGAAATTCCGCATTACTGCTATCATCCGAAACTGCCGACGGCGGGAAGTTGCCGCATGTGTCTTGTGGAAATCGGAATGCCGATGCGGGATCGCGCGACGGGCGCGCCCGTGATGGACGAGGCGACCGGCAAACAGAAAATTGGCTGGATGCCGAAGCCGGCGATCGCCTGCGGCACGACCGTTTCGCCGGGCTTGCACGTCAAGCTCAACTCGCGCCTCACGGTTTCCAGCCGCGAGGGCGTGACGGAACTGCTTCTCGCGAATCACCCGCTGGACTGCCCGATTTGCGATCAGGCGGGCGAATGCACGTTGCAGGAATTTTCTTCGCAATACGGAAAAGGGCGTTCCCGCTACCGCGACGCGAAAAACGTGAAGCCGAAGCACAAGAGCCTCGGTCCTCTGGTCATGTACGACGGCGAACGCTGCATCCGTTGCACGCGTTGCGTCCGCTTCTGCAACACGGTTCTGAAGCGTTCGGTGCTCGGCGTGACGCAGCGCGGGACGCATTCGGAAATCGATTGCTTCCCGGGAACGCAGCTCGACGGGAACTACACGCTGAACGTCGTGGACGTCTGCCCCGTCGGCGCGATGACGAGCAAGGATTTTCGCTTCAAGATGCGCGTCTGGTTTCTGAAAAAAACGAAGAGCATCTGCACGGAATCCAGCGTCGGCGTGAACACGACCGTGTGGTCGCGCGAAGGGCGGATTTACCGCATCACGCCGCGCGAGAACGACGCGGTGAACGTCGCCTGGATGAGCGATTCCGGGCGAATGCTCTACAAGACCGTTGAAGCGGAAACGCGCCTGCGGGAATTCTGGCGCGGCGAGAGCAAGGTCGCGTTCGACGAGGCGGTCGACGCCGCGCTCGCGCTACTCAAGGACGGCGTTCCCGCGTTCGTCGCTTCGGGAAAAATGTCGGTCGAGGAACAGTATCTTCTGAAAAATCTCGCGTCGGTCGTCGGCGGGAAAGTTTATCTCGCGAAAACGCTCGGCGGGAACGACGGGTTGCTGATTTCGGAAGACCGTTCGCCGAACCGCCGCGGCGCGCTCGTCACGGGGCTGGTTAAGGATTTTGCCTCGGCGGAAATTGCGGATCTGGCGGCGGAAATCGACGCGGGAACGATCAAGACGGTTTTCGTCTGCGGCGAAGATTTGACGGAACTCGGTCTGTCCGCCGAACAACTCAAAAAAATCGACATCATTTATCTCGGCACGCAGGTGAACGCGACGAGCCGCGAGGCGTCCGTTTCGTTTCCCGCGCGCACGGTTTTCGAAAAGGCGGGAACGTTCGTCAATCAGGAATTTCGCCTGCAGAAATTCGAGGTGGCGATTCCGGGAATCGCAGGAACGGAAAACGACGCGTTCATTCTCGCGACGCTCGCCGCGCGCGCTTCCTCCGGCGTGGTGAAGGACGCGTCCATCGCCGCGATCTGGAACGGGCTTCGCGCGGAATGCCCCGCGCTTTCGGGCATCGATTTCGCGACGATTCCGGACACGGGAACGCTGCTCGACGCTTCGCCGTGGGCGGACGTCCCGTTCCCGGAAACGGGTTCGCTCAAATACGTTCCCGCGAAGAAATGACGTTTTTTACAGCGCGCGGCGTTTGTTTCAAATTTTTAATTTTCAATTTTTTTTCAAAATCCGATGGACGCATTCGCACAAGGACTTCTTGAAATTCTCAAAGGCTGGGGCGTGAACGACGCATATCTGCCCGACGCGGGAACGACGGGGCTGATTCTGAAAGCCGTTTTCGCCGTCGTCATCGTGCTCGTGATCATGGTCTGTTGCCTTTACACGGTGTTGCTTGAACGCAAGACGGCGGCGTGGGCGCAGGGGCGCGTCGGTCCGAGTCTGACGACGATACCGCTGATCGCGGCGATTCCCGTCGTCGGGCGCGTGTTGACGTATTGCGGTCTCATTCAGCCGCTGGCGGACGGCGGCAAGCTCTTCATGCGGCAGGAGCCGATTCCCGAGCACGTGAACAAATTTTACTACTGCGCCGCGCCGTGCCTTGCGCTCGCTCCCGCGATCATCACGATGGTGATGATTCCGTTCACGAGCTACGTCGATCCCGAAACGGGCAAGGAAACGGCGCTGATGCTCTGCAACATGAATCCGGGCTTCGTCTTCATGTTTGCAATCAGTTCGCTCGGCGTTTACGGCGTGGTGCTCGGCGGCTGGGCGTCGAATTCCAAGTATCCGTTCCTCGGCTCGATCCGCGGGAGCGCGCAGATAATTTCCTACGAGCTTTCTCTGGTGCTCGCGGTGCTTCCAGTCGTGCTGATTACGGCGGGAACGGCGGAAAATCCGCTTTCGCTTTTTTCGATCGTCCAGGGGCAGGGAACGTTCTGGAACGTGATTCTCGCGCCGCTCTCGGCGGTGCTCTACTTCGTCGCGCTACTCGCGGAAATGAACCGCCAGCCGTTCGACATGCCGGAATCGGAAACGGACACGGTCGGCGGCTTCCACACGGAATACGGCACGTTCAAGTTCGGTCTGTTCTACACCGGCGAATATCTGCACATGATTCTCGGCGCGATTCTGTTCGTGCTGTTTTTCCTCGGCGGGTGGCACGCGTTGCCGTTTTTGCCGACGCTGGGGCTTTCCGGCGTTCCCGCGGCGTTGCTGGGCGTCGTCTGCTTCGTCGTGAAAGTCGTCTTCATGGTTTTCGTGATCATCTGGATCCGGTGGACGGTTCCGCGCTTTCGCTTCGACCAGGTGATGCGCATCGGCTGGAAACTGCTTCTGCCGTTCGCGATCGCGAACGCCGTCGCGTATTTCGTCTTCTTCGCGGTTTACGAAACGCTTCTCAAATAAAAAACGCGAACGTTTAAATTCTTTTTTTGAAAAGATGGCTATCCAAAACATCAAAGTCGTCACGCGCAAGCCGTTGCGCTGGTGGGAAAAACTTTACATTCCGCAGGTGCTCGCGGGAATGAAGATCACGCTCGGCATCATGCTGCGCAAGCCGGTTACGCTGAAATATCCGCTGGAACGCCCGATCATTCCGAAAAATTACCGCGGCGTGCCGACGCTCGTCAAGGATCAGAACGGGCGCGAAAAATGCGTGTCCTGCCAACTCTGCGAATTCGTTTGCCCGCCGAAGGCGATCCGCATCACGCCGGGCGAAATCGATCCCGCGCTCGGGAACGACCATATCGAAAAAGCGCCGGCGAAATTCGAAATCAATATGCTGCGCTGCATTTACTGTGGCATGTGTCAGGAAGTCTGCCCCGAAGCCGCCATCGTCCTGCAGAGCGAATACTCGCTCAACGGCAGTTCCCGCGCGGAAATGATTCACGACAAGAAAAAACTCTACGAGCTCGGCGGGACGATTCCCGATCCCATCCTCAAGTGGGACCGGAAAAAAGCCGCGCGCGAGAACGCGCTCCGCGCCGCGCACTGAGCTTTTCTCAAACCGCAAAAAAAAAGCACTTCGGGAACGGGGTGCCTTTTTTTTGCGCGTTCCCGCGGCGGTGTGGCGGGAGACCGTGCGCGCGAGGAACGGCGGCGCGCTTGCGTTCCCGCGGGAAAAAGGTTTAAATGTGCGGCACTATGCAAAAACTTGCGCTCCTGTCCGTCAGCGACAAAACCGGACTTTCGGAATTCGCCGAAATCCTCGTCAAAAAACACGGCTACAAGCTGCTTTCCACGGGCGGCACCGCCAAAATGCTCCGGGACCGAGGACTTCCCGTCACGGACGTGAGCGAGCACACCGGCTTTCCGGAAATCATGGATGGGCGCGTGAAAACGCTGCACCCGCGCATTCACGGCGGTCTGCTCTGCCGCCGCGACGTTCCCGCGCACATGGCGCAGGCGGAAAAGCTCGACATTCCGATGATCGATATGGTCGTCGTGAATCTTTATCCGTTCGAGGCGACGGTCGCCAAGCCCGACTGCGCGTTCGAGGACGCGATCGAGAACATCGACATCGGCGGACCGTCCATGTTGCGTTCCGCAGCGAAAAACCACCAGAGCGTCTTCGTCATCACCGATCCCGCCGATTATTCCCGCGTGCTCGAGGCACTGGACGGCGATCCCGCGGCGCTTCCGGCGTTCCGGCGGGAACTCGCGCTCAAAGTGTTTTCCCGCACGGCGGCTTACGACGCGGCGATCGCGAATTATCTGGAAAAACAAACGCCGTGCGCGGAATCCGCTCCCGCGTTCCCGCGTCAGTTCAATCTCAATCTGAAAACGGCGCAGGAGCTCCGCTACGGCGAAAATCCGCACCAGAAGGCGAAACTCTTCGGCGATTTTCATGAATTTTTCAGACAGCTCCAGGGCAAGGAACTGAGCTTCAACAACATCATCGACATCACGGGAGCGGCGAATCTCATCGCCGAATTCGACAAGACGACCGTCGGCATTCTCAAGCACACGAATCCGTGCGGGATCGCGTCCGCGGAAACGCTCGGCGAAGCGTGGGATCAGGCGTTCGAGACCGACAAGCAGGCGCCGTTCGGCGGAATCATCGTCACGAACCGCGAAGTCGACAAGGAGCTCGCCGAGCGCATCGCGCACATTTTCTCCGAAGTCATCATCGCGCCGTCGTTCTCCGCGGAAGCGCGCGAAATTTTCGCGAAGAAGAAAAATCTGCGCCTCATGGAGCAAACGAAGCCGATTTCGGCGGACAGGCTTTACGACGTCCGCTACGCGATCGGCGGCGTTCTCGTGCAGGAACGCGACTTGAAGCCGATCGATCCGAGCGCCTACAAGGTCGTGACCGAGCGCGCGCCGACGGAAGACGAGCTGCGAGCGATGCTCTTCGGCTGGAAAGTCGTCAAGCACGTCAAATCCAACGCGATCGTTTACGCGAGCCGCGAGCGCACGCTCGGCATCGGCGCGGGGCAGATGTCCCGCGTGGACAGTTCCCGCATCGCGGTCTGGAAAGCGGGCGAGGCGGGGCTTTCGCTCAAAGGCTCGATCGTCGCGAGCGACGCGTTCTTCCCGTTCGCGGACGGACTGATCGCGGCGGCGGACGCGGGAGCGACGGCGGCGATCCAGCCGGGCGGTTCCGTGCGGGATCAGGAAGTGATCGACGCGGCGAACGCGCGCGGCATGGCGATGATCTTCACCGGACACCGGCATTTCCGCCACTGAGCGGTTTCGCCGGAAAACGGAAAAAAGCCTGCGGGAACGCAGGCTTTTTCTTTTCAAACAAAGGAAAGGGAAAAATGGAGCCACTTGTCGGACTTGAACCAACGACCCTCTCATTACGAATGAGATGCTCTACCAACTGAGCTAAAGTGGCGAAAGAAAGCTGGAACGATACGCTTTTTCCGTTCCCGCGCAAGTCTTTTTTTTAAAGAAAATCTTCGCCCAAAAACGCGGCGTTCCCGCGCGGGAACGCTCGACGGCGGATTCCGTTTTGCCGGAAATCTTTCTTTAATCTTCGCGCGTTAAGTTTTAATCTTTGCGCCCTATGTCGAAAATCAAAGTCGGAATCGTCGGCGCGTCCGGTTACGCCGGAGAAGAACTCGTGCGTCTGTTGTCGCGACACCCGAACGCGGAGCTCGCCTGCGTGTGTTCGCGCTCGCTCGCGGGAGTGCCGCTTGCGGACGTCATGCCGCAGTTTCGCGGACTCGTTCCCGCTGGACTGACGTTCGTTCCCGCCGATCCGAAGGCGATTTGCGCGGAGCCGATCGACGTCTGGTTTCTCGCGCTCCCGCACGGCGTCGCGGCGGAATACGCGCGCCCGCTCGTCGCGGCGGGAAAGCGCGTTTTCGATTTGTCGGCGGATTTTCGTCTGAACGATCCCGCGATTTACGAGGAATATTACGGCAAGCCGCACCCCGACGTCGATCTGCTGAAAAAGGCGCCCTACGTCGTTCCCGAGCTGGCGGCGGACGACGCGTGGAAGTCCGCGGCGCTCGTCGCGTGTCCGGGCTGTTATCCCACGAGCATTCAGATTCCGCTCGTGCCGCTTCTGCGCGCGAAACTGCTGAAGCCCGCGGCGGGAACGTGCGTGATCAATTCCTATTCGGGCGTTTCTGGCGCGGGGAAAAAAGCCGAGCTCGCGTATGCCTACTGCGAGCGCGACGAATCCGCGAAGGCTTACGGTCTGCCGAAGCACCGTCACCTTTCCGAAATCGAAGAACAGCTTTCGCTCGCGGCGGGAACGCCGGTCGTCGTGCAGTTTTGCCCGCATCTCGCGCCGATGAAGCGCGGCATTTCGACGACGATCTGCGTTCCCGCGGGCGGCGCGACGCTCGATTGCCTCTACGCCTGCTGGGAAAAAACTTACGCGGGCAAACCGTTCGTCGCCGTGCTCAAAAGCGGAAAATTTCCCGACACGGCGCACGTCGCGGGAACGAACCGCGCGGACATTTCCGCCGTCTACGACCCGCGCACGAAGAATTTCGTCATCACGTCGTGCATCGACAACGTCGTCAAAGGCGCGTCGGGGCAGGCGGTTCAGCTGATGAATCTCGCGCTCGGCTTCGACGAGACGGCGGGGCTTCTCTGACGCGCCGTTCCCGCGGCGGGAACGTGCGTTTTTTCTTGCCGTTCTCGTCGGAAAGCGGTTTGCTTTCTGTAAAAATGCGGGAGGTTTCGTTTCTCTGCCGCATCCTCCGTTTCCCCTGTTTACCCAAGTTTTTTTTTCTTTTATGAAAGTTCGTTTGCCTCTTTCGCTTCTTTTCGCGTGTTCGCTTTCGGGCCTCGCGGGCGTTCTCTCTTTCGCCGCGGATGCGACGACGACCGCGACCGTCACCACGACGACTCCGACCGCGAGCACCGTTTACTCGGATCCGCTGACTTCGAAGCAGTGGCAGTGGAATCCGAACAAGGGCGGCGTGAACATCGCGCCGCTCTGGGCGGACGGCATCACGGGAACGGGCGTCGTGATCGGAATCATTGACTCATGGGTCGAGCCGAATCACGAGGACCTGAACATTTCTCCGTATAACACGGGAACGAATTTGAGCGACGGTCTGAGCAAGGATTTCGTCGGCACGGAAACGATTCCCGCGGACGATTCCGAAACGGAAGAAGACGAATCGGGAACGCAGATTTACACGGGCGAAGACCACGGAACGTTCGTCGCGGGAATGGCGGCGGCGGTCGGCGGGAACGGCGTCGGTCTTGTCGGCGCGGCGCCGGGCGCGACAATCGCGGGTTTGCACGTGGGGAGCGATAGCAGTGGTTTTTCGGACTCGCTTGTCCTCGCCGCCATGTGGTGGGGCAGCGGCGTTTCTTCTTCCGGCGGTTACAGCGGCGAGGCGGCGATTCAGGTGAAGAACTGCTCTTTTGGATCGAGCTGGGATCAAGCTTCCGCTGCGGATCAGTGGGAGGCGATAAAAACGACGTCGCTCAACAACGTGATTTACGTTTTCGCGGCGGGCAATTCCCGCGGCGGCGATGACGCCACGATGCCCGGGAGCACAGGTTGGAGTACTTTGGGCAACAGCCCGTATATCATCAACGTCGCGGCGACGAACTCGAACGGGACGTATGCGTCGTTTTCGAGCTACGGCTCCAACGTTTTCATTTCCGCGCCCGGGGCGGCGGTGGTCTCGACCGACCGCACGGGTTCCTACGGCTACAATTCGGGCAGCATCAGTTCGTCCGATTCTTCCGACGATTCGACAGAGACGACGATTTCCGACGCGAATTACGCGTCGGCCAACGGCACGTCGTTTGCGACGCCGATCGTCTCCGGCGTGATCGCGCTCGGCAAGCAGATCTGCCCGGCGATGGACGTGCGCTGGGCGAAGCATGCGCTCGCGTATTCTTCCGGAATCGGAAAGAGTCCGAACATCGACTATGTCTGGGACGACACCGCGGGAACGTATATTCAGGAAAGCGGCTATACGACGACCACGACAGACGACGACGGGAACACGACGACTACGAAGATGTCTTCCACGGGAGACTGGCAACAAAACAACGGCGGCTACTGGTTCAACAACAATTACGGTTTCGGGCTTATCGATCCCGAAGGTTTCGTCGATACCGTGAAAGCCATCGCCTACACGACGGTCGAGACCTACACGAAGGTCGAGACGAAGGAGATGGAGAAGGAAAAAAAGACGGGAACGCAGCAGGGTGCAAATGGCTCGGTTTCCTGCACGATCGATACAAAATCGTCGGGAAACGACGCGACTACGTCAATACTGACGCAGTCGATCGAGACCGTTTCCGTGACGCTGAATTTTTCGAGCGATTTTCTGGAGCAAGAAGCGTTTGATCTCGATTCGCTGACGGTAACGCTGACTTCTCCGGACGGGCTTAAAAGCGTTCTCGTGCAACCGTCTTGGGACACTTCCGCTTCCACGTCCACTATCGCGGCGAGCGAAGATGCGGAATCCGCGTCGTGGACGTTTTTGACGAACGCTTTCTGGGGGTCGGATTATTCGACGATTTCCGGCGACAAAAGTTCTTGGGAGGTGAAAATCACGGACGAAAATGGGATTTTCGAATCGGATTGGGTGGAGTCCGTATCCGTTGGTTTCACCATGGGCGAAATGGTTTTTGAGAGCGCGACGAGCGGCGTCCGCGCGGGAACGACCGTCAACGCCCACGCGCTGTCGCTCGACACGAGCAAATTCACGGTGAACGGCAATTTTTACGTCGAGGACGGCGTTTACGTGCGGGGCGGCACATTCGTCGTCGGCGCCGCCGGCGAAGTCGACGCGTATGCGGGCGCCGAGATGGAAAAGGGCGCGATTTACGTTCAGACCGGAGGCTCTGCGACGATTGAGGGCAACGCGTCGTTTTCACGCGGTGTCTATCTTTACGGCGGAACGTTTAATTTGAAGACGACCGGGCTTTCCGCGGGAACGGGCTTCTTCGTTGATGGCGGCGCGCTGAACGTGACCGGCAACGAAATCGGGAGTGTCGGCGTAGGAAGCTCCGCCGTGACGGTTTATTCCGGTAGCGTGTCTTTAGCCGAACGCGTGAATTTCCAGACGGGCGTCGTGCTTTACGGCGGGACGTTTGTCGCGAAAGAAGCCGCTTCGGGAACGACGTTGGCGCTTTACGGGAACGCTTCGACGCGAGCGACGCTCGACAAAAACGTTTCGTTTGAAACGGGAATCACGGTCGGGAAAAAGGAAACAACGACGGATGAAGAGACGGGAAAGCCGAAGGACATCCTTTACGGCGGAACGCTGAACATCTCCGGAGCCGTGAAGACGCCGATGCTCACTCTCGCGGGGAACGGTGCTGCGTATCTTTCCCGCGCGGCTTCCACCGACACCGGCACGAAGATCGCCGGTTCGGTTTTCGTCTCCGATGAAGCCTATCTTTCTCTCGACGGCTCGGGTTCCGACGGCGCGAACATTACGGGCGAACTGGATCAGGACGGCGGGAGCGTCGTCTGGACGGGAAAATTGACGACTTCCGGCGGCGTTAACGTCTCGGGTGGAACGCTCTACGGCGGCACGACGCTCGCGGTTTCAGCGTCCACCGCCGACGACGACGAGCTACGCAAAACCGCGCTCTCTGTCAGCTCCAAAGGGACTTTTCACGCGCAGGGAACGACGACGGTGGAGTCTGGTGAAGTCGTGCTCGGGGACGGCGCGACGCTGGCGTTTTCTTCGCGGTCCAAGACCGATTACGATCTTCTCGTCATCGGCAGCGGCGGCAAGACGACAACGGACACGCCGACCGTCGGTTTGACGTTCGGCGGAGCTAGCTCCAGCGAAGTAGTGACTGTCAATGTGATTTACGATTTCGGCGATGCCGTGCCGTATGAAGCGACGCTGATCAAGCTCGACAGCAAATTGCGCGTCGATGGTGAAGGAAATGCGCTCAAAGATGACGACGGGGACGAGATTTTGGTCGACGCGGAGGTTACGGGAGCGGAAAACGCGGTGTTCAAAGTTTCTGTCGCGAATGCGCCCAAAGTGCTGAAATTGACCGATGCCGGCACGGCTGAAAAGGTGGAGATGACCTTCGATGTCACGGAAACCGACGACGCGTTCGTTCTGGAAAACAACACCGATTTCGAAAACCGCTGGCTCGTTTACGACGGGCAGTCGGACATGGCGTCCGCCGTGCAGATCGCGCTACTGAAAAACGAGGTGGCGAGCGAGCGGGTGCTTTCCTACATCGATAGTCTGGAGCACATTTCCGACATTTATTCGATTTACGAAACGATCGGCACGCCGATCAACCTCATCGCGATCGACGAACTGCACGACAAGCAGGCGAACGCGCTGACGAGCGCGCTCTCGCGGCGTTCCCGCGAGCTGCGTAGCGGTTTCATTCACTCCGACATGTGGAGCAATCCGCTTTTCGGGCAGAGCGGCTTCTCGTTCTCGGCGCGTCCGAATCAGGTCGCGTCGACTGGCTTCGTGCCGTTCCTCGCGGCGGAAGAGGATTATCCGCTGATGGTTTGGCTCAACGGTAGCTATTCGCTTTCCGAGACGGACACGGACGCGATTTCGCTTTCTTCGACGAAATCGAACATGATCAGCGTCGCCGCCGGATGCGATTACGCCGTTTCGGACAATATCGCCCTCGGTCTTTTCGTCGGCTACACGAACGGGCGCACGAAGTTCGACAACGATTCCCGCACGGACATTCAGTCGCGCAATCTCGGCGTTTATCTCGCGGGAAGCCACACCGGCGGTCCCGGCTCGCTTTATTACACGGCAATGGCGGCGTGGGGCTACGAGGAATACGATTTCAAACGGAAGCTGAGCGCCGGAGACTTTTCCGCGTCCGCGAAGGCGTCTCCGGACGGCTGGCAGGGCATCGCGTTTCTCGAAGGCGGCTACGAATGGAAAATGGGAAAAATCTCGATGGGTCCCGCGCTTTCCCTGCGCTACGTTTCGAACAATCTCGACGGCTACACGGAATCGTCGAACGACGTGTGGATGCGGCAGGACGTGGACGACGTGAGCTACGATTCCTTGCAGTCGAGCGTCGGCTGGCGCATCGCCGGACGCGTGGATCTCGAAACCGTTTCCCTTTTGCCGGAAGCACGCATTTCGTGGAATCATGAATTTCTCGGACGCGACGAGGATTTCGACTCGCGGCTCGCGCTCCCGGAAGCGTCGCCCTACACGAGTTCAGTCGTCAATACCGGCGACGATTACGCGACTTTCGGCGTTGGGCTGACCGCGATGCTCGGAGAAGTTTCGACGCTCTCTCTCGACTACGACTTGCAGTTTCTGCGCGAAGACGCGGATCCGACGCATACGTTCAGCGTAATGTTGCGCGTGCGCTTCTGAGAAATCGCGGGAGCGTCCGCGCTCCGTGCGTTCCCGCGGGACGGGAAAAAAACGTTCCCGCGCGGAAACGCGCGTGGGGAGAATTGGCTGAATCCGCGTTCCCGCGGGGCATTCCTCGGGAACGCGAGAAATCGCTTTAATCTTTGAAAAAACCGTCGTAAACTTTGCGCCTTTTTCGCAATGCTTTACTATCTGAGGTATCTGGAAGACGTCTGGGGACCGTTGCGCCTGTTCGAATATTCGACGGTTCGCGCGTCGCTGGCGGCGGCGATCGCGTTTCTCGTCGGAGCGTTCTTCGCGCCCCGAATCATCCGCCGGTTGCAGGGCGTGATTCAGCCTGAACGCGGTCGCGAACTGCTCGGGAACGCGGCGCAGGAATCGCGGCGCGTCCCGACGATGGGCGGTCTCATCATTTCGCTTTCGGCTCTCGCGGGAACGCTTCTGTGCGCGCGCCCGAACGTTTACGTTTTTTCCGCGCTCGCCGTCTTCGTCGGCATGTCGCTCGTCGGATTCTGGGACGATTATCAGAAAGTCGTGAAAAAGAACGCCGACGGCATGAGCGAGCGTCTGAAATGGGCACTGACTTCGCTGACGGCGCTCGCCGCGTTCGCAATTCTGCTCTGCAAGGGCGGCTTCCGCATGAATCTTCTCGAAATCTGGGTTCCCGTGATGAAGCAGCCGTTCGTCGCGTTCAGCGGCGCGGTGATTTCGTCGAACAACCTTTCGACGGCGGGAGCGCTGGCGTTCGCCGCGGGCGTGCTTTTCCTTTTCTGGTTCGTGAGCGTCGGCACGAGCCACGCCGTGAACCTGACCGACGGCGTGGACGGTCTCGCCGCCGGCTGTGCCGTGCCGAACGTCTTCGTCTTCGGCATTGTCGCGTATCTCGTCGGGAACGCGCGCTGGGCGTCGTATCTGGGAATCGGATACGTTCCCGGCGTCGGGGAACTCGCCGTCTTCTGCGCGGCGATCGCGGCGGGAATCCTCATTTTTCTCTGGTTCAACGCCGCGCCCGCGACGATTTACATGGGCGACACGGGTTCGCTCGCGCTGGGCGGCGCGCTCGGCGCGACGGCTTTGCTCACGGGTCACCCGCTGCTGCTCGTGATTTCCGGCGGCGTGTTCGTCGTGGAGACGCTTTCCGTCATCATTCAGAAAACGTATTTCAAATACACGAAGAAAAAATACGGCGAAGGGCGGCGGATTTTTCTGAAAACGCCGATTCACCACGCGTGGCAGCTCCGCGGCACGGCGAACACGAAAATCGTCGTCCGCTGCTGGATCGTTTCGCTCGCGCTCGCCGTGCTTGCGCTGATCACGCTGAAACTGCGTTGAGAGGAAAAAACGTCATGGACATTCCGAAAATTCTGGAAAAGAAGCTCGAAAAACCGGTCGCCGTTTTCGGCGGCGGCGTGAGCGGGCGCGCGGCGGCGGATTTTCTCCGCGGGAACGGTTTTTCTGCGAAGATTTACGACAAACGCGACGCGGGAACGCGTTTCGACATGGCGGAGGCGGCGGAACACGACCTCGTCGTGTACAGTCCGGGATTTCCGCGGAACCATCCTTGGAAGGAAGTCGCGCGCCGCGCCGGTCTACTTTGCCTGTGCGAGCCGGATTTCGCCGCGCTGTTCTGGCAGGGCACGCTCCCGCCGCTGAAGCGGCTCGACGGCGAATCCACCGAAGCGTTTCTCGCCCGCGCGGACTCTCGGCTCGGGCTGACCGCCGTCACGGGAACGAACGGCAAGACGACGCTGACGGAATTTCTCGCGTTCGCGCTCCGGCGCATCGGGAAGGATTCCCTCGCCGTCGGGAACAACGGCGTGCCGATGTCGGGAATGCTCGCGCATTCCACGGCGTCGAGCTTCCGTCCCGTCTGCGAAATCAGTTCGTTTCAGGCGGAAGAGCTGCGCTATTTTTCTCCGCGCTGCGTGCTGTGGACGAATTTCGACGAAGATCATCTCGACCGCCACGGCTCGCCCGAAAATTATTTCCGCGCTAAGTTCCGCCTCGTCGAATGCCTGCAACGGCTTCGGCTCGTCGCCGGAGATTTTCCGCGCGAGGACGATCCCGACATCCGCGCGTTGCTGGCACGGCGCATTCTGATCGTCGGCGAAAGCGTCATCGCGGCGGCGGCGCGTTTCGGAATCGCGCTTCCGGAATGGACGCAGGTCGCGACGCGCGCGGAGGTCGCCGACATCGTTCCCGCCGACAGCGTTTTCGCGACGTTCCCGCAGCGGGAAAACTACGCGCTCGCGCGGCGTTTCTGGCTGTCTTCCGGCTTTCGCGAAAAGGATCTGATCGCGGCGGCGCGGGCGTTCCCGCCGCGGGAACACCGTTTGACGAAGGTCCGCGCGCTCGGTGGAAACGACGGCGCGCCGAGCGTCGAATTTTGGGACGATTCCAAGGGAACGAACTTTCACGCCGTGCTCGCCGCGCTGGAAACTTTTCCCGGCAAAAAAATCTTCTGGATCGGCGGTGGTTTGGGCAAGGGCGGCGACATCGCGGGCTTTGCGAAAAAAATCGGCGCGAAAATCGAGCGCGCGTTTCTGATCGGAGAAACGGCGGAAACGCTCCGCGCGGCGTTTGCGGCGGACGGCGTTCCCGCGGAGATTTATCCGCTTCTGCAAAACGCGGTCGCGGCGTCCGCGCGCATGGCGGCGGGCGCGGGAACGGACGCGGTCGTGCTTTTTTCTCCGGGCTTTGCGAGCTTCGACATGTTCTCCGGCTACGCCGAGCGCGGCGTGCGTTTCACGCAGTGCGTCGAGCAGCTCGAAGCGTAGCGCGGCGCGGGAAAATTTTCGTTGCAAAGCGCGCGGAAAAGCGTTTCTCTGTCTTCCCGTTCGACGCCCTGTTCGTCTAATGGTTAGGACAGCAGAACCTCATTCTGAGAATAGCGGTTCGATTCCGCTACGGGGTGCCATTTTTTTTCGCGTTCCCGCGGGCGTTCAAAAATGAGAACAAGTCTCGATTTTCCTTGTTGAAGCGGGTTGCAGGGCGATTTTGTTTTGAAAAAAAGCTTTTTTCGTTGCCAACGCGGTGTTCCCGCGCACAATCGAAACCGCTATGGCAAACAAAGACGAAAAAACAAACGGAAATGTTCCCGGAAAGTTCTATGTCGATACGCAGTGCATCGATTGCGATCTCTGCCGCTCATCGGCTCCCGACTTTTTCGGTCGCAATGACGACGACGGCGTTTCCGTCGTGATCAAGCAGCCGGAAACGGCCGACGAAGTCGCGCAGTGCGAGGAAGCGAAGGCCGGTTGCCCGGTCGACGCGATCGGCGACGACGGCGAATGATTCCGCTTTGTCTGAAAAAAAACGCGTTCCCGCGAGGGGCGCGTTTTTTTTTCGCACGGGGCTTTTTTCTTCGGAATAAATGCGTTGCGCGCGGCGTTCCCGCCGCCTAAGATTTTCGGCTTTATGAGCAGTTCTTCCTCCGACAACGGACGCTATGCCGCGCGCGGCGTTTCCTCTTCGAAAAACGAAGTTCACGCCGTCGTGGACAAACTCGATCCCGGCTTGTTTCCGGGCGCGTTCTGCAAGCTCACCGAAGATTTTCTCACGGGCAATCCCGCGCTCTGCAACGTCACGCATTCCGACGGTTCGGGAACGAAGTCTCTGCTCGCCTACATGCATTGGCGCGAGACGGGCGACGCGTCCGTGTTCCGAGGGATCGCGCAGGACAGCATCGTGATGAACATCGACGACCTGCTCTGCGTCGGCGTCACGGACGGCATCATTCTTTCTTCGACGGTCAACCGCAACGCGAAGACCATTCCAGGCGAAGTGCTCGCACACCTGATTCAGGGAACGGAGGATTTTCTCGAAATGCTGCGCGGCTACGGCGTGGGCGTGCGCTCCGGCGGCGGCGAAACGGCGGACGTGGGCGACTTGACTCCGACCTGCACGGTCGATTCCTGCGCGACGGCGGTCATGGAGCGTTCCCGCGTGATCGACGCGTCGCGCATCCGCCCCGGGCTTTCAATCGTCGCGCTCGCGTCTTTCGGAAAATGTGCCTACGAAACGAGGGAAAATTCCGGCATCGCGTCCAACGGGCTGACCAGCGCGCGGCATGAGCTGCTTTCCAAGCACTATGCGGAAACGTATCCGGAAACGTTCGACCGCGCGACGCCGCCCGAACTCGTTTACTGCGGTCCGCATCGGATGTCCGACCCGCTGGAAGGCTCTTCGCTGACCGTCGGCGAGGCGTTGCTTTCTCCGACGCGGACGTATGCGCCGTTCGTGCTGCGGCTGCTGAAAAACGTTCCCGCAGAGCGCATTTTCGGGCTGATTCACTGCTCGGGCGGAGCGATGACCAAGTGCATCCGCTTCGGGAAAAACGTCCATTTCGTGAAGGACAATCTGTTCCCGCCGCCGCCCGTTTTTCGCGAAATTCAGAAAGTCAGCGGCACGTCCGACGCGGAAATGCATCGCGTCTACAACATGGGACAGCGGCTCGAAATTTACGTCGAGGAGGGCGACGTTCCCGCTGTGCGCGACATTGCGGCGTCGCTCGGCCTGGAATCGCGCGTCATCGGTCGCACGGAAGTTTCGCGCAGGGCGGACGGGAAAAATCACATCACGCTGACGACGCCCGCGGGAACGCGCGTGGAATACTGATTTTCGCCGAAAAGGAAACCGTTCCCGCCGGCGGCGGCGTTTTTTTTGTGCGGGAACGGTTTTCGCTCCAGCGCCGCGCGCGCCGAAAGCGTTCCCGCCGCCGCAAATTTATTCTCTTTGCGGGCGTTTTAAGTCTTGCGTTCGCGGGGCGGATACGGTGTTTTATTAAACCAAAACAATCTCGGAACCCCGATCTGAAAATGATTTTTGATTTCCCCAGCGTCTCCTCCGTTTTGAGAAAGGCGTCTCTTCCCGCGCTTGCCGTGCTGGCGGCGCTCGTTTCCTTTGCCCACGCCGCGTTCGCCGCGCCGTTGCTGATCGTCTCGACGCCGGGCGCGAAAGCCGTGTTCAAGGCGGATTCGGGAACGGAAGACGCGCTCGCGCTCGGCATCGTCGACGCCGACGGGCTACTGCTCGTCGCCGAAGCGCCGACGGTCGCGGGAACGCTGACGCTGACGCATCCCGACGCGGAAGCGCCGCTCGACGTGCCTTTCGTTCCGGGGAAAACGCCCGGAAAGATTTCGCCGGAACTGAAACTGCGTCCGGCGTCGCTGATGGTTTCCGCGCTTCCGGCGGACGAGGTGGAAATTTTCGTCAACGGACAGCATCGTGGTCGCGGAGCCGTGATGATCGGCGGGATCGCGCCGCATGAAAAAATCACCGTCGAAGCGCGTTCCGCGCGCCGCGGAATGCAGTCGCGCGTCATTTCCGCCGCTCCCGGCGAAATGCTTTCCGTCAAATTCGATCTGCGCGGGAACGAAATTTCGAGCCGCCCGGACGGGCAGATCGTGTTGCCGGAATTGCCGCTCGTGCTCGCGTCTCAGACGGGAGCGGTGCTAAAAGCGGACGGCGTGGTCGTCGAGCTGGACGAGGGCGCGTTGCGCGGGCTTGAACCCGGCGAGCGCATCGTCGAAATTTTCCTGCCGTGGCGCGGACGCGAAGTCTGCGTCTGGCGCGCGGCGATGCCGGCGCGCTCGGCGATGCTCCCCGGCGCGGACGTCGTCGCGATTCCCAATCCGCCGCCGCCGGCTGAAAAACGCGCGGAAGAAGCGGCGGAGAGCGTTCCCGCCGCCGTTCCCGAAACGGCGGAAGCCGCCGATTCCGCCGATGCGGACGGAGGAACGGTTCAGGCGATTTTCGGCTCCAAGGTCATGGTTTCTCTCGGCGAGAACGCCGGGCTGAAGGACGGCGAAACCGTGTCCGTGTTTTTCGGCGACGCGGCGGAAGCCGTTTCCGTCGTCGTTTCCGGCGTCACGCCGACGCGCGCGTTCCTCGCTTTGCCGGAGAGCGTTCCCGTGCCCGCGGAGGGCGTCGCGTGCAGACTTGCTCCCGCCGCGGACGAATCGCCGACGGGGCTTTGATCCTTTTTCTTTTTTCAATCCTCGGTTTCATTCTGAAAAATCAAAACTTTCTCGGTTATGTTCAAATCTTCCCGCCTTTCAAAAAAAATCTTTTTTGCCGCCGCCGCCCTCGGTGCCGCATCCGTCCTGCCTGCCGCCCGTGCCAGTGTAATTCCAGATATAGATGGAGACACCGCGACTTGTGAAGTGAACACGAATGACACTTACTCCGGGATGTGGATGACCGGCTGGACGCGGTTCGAAAAAACGGGAACGGGACGTTTGACGGTAGCCTACCTCGGCACATACGGCGGTTATCTTTACTCGGGGCACGTCTTCGGCGTTACGCCGCACAGTGGTACTAACGACGACGGCCCGTATTATTACCGAGACCGTTATTCCGGCAGTATAACGCAGACCGCGTCGGAGTACACGTATTATTACGGAGATGCCAATTCCATGGAGGATTTGGCGAATAATATTTCCTTCGGGGAAGTCGTCGTCAAAGAGGGCGTGTTGAATCTTCGCGGCTATGTGAACGCATGGCATGATTACGGCGCGAATTTCAACACCTATGCCGCCGGCGCGCAGAACAGTGCGTATAGCGCGAGCCAACGCGCGAACGGATTTATGGCAGGCGTGTCCAAGATCACCGTGGACAACGGCGCGACGCTGGACCTTTCCGGGAACGTCAATGCAAATTATACCATCAATACCGGCAATCCGATGGTCGCCGACAATTCGCAGACGACGTTTCAGTTTCTCCACAATTTGCAGTCGGGCGATCTGGGAGTGGATACGTCATCGACGCTCTTTCTCGGCGATTCTTCCGCTTTTCACGTGAATATTCACGTTGACGGCTGGGACGAAAACGTGCGGACGCAGACTTCGGCGGAAACGTATTTCGACACCGCACTCGCGTTCGGCGGCTCGATCGGCATTCTCAGCGGCGCGGGTAGCGTTTACAAAACGGGGGACGGCGCGTTCACGATTTTGAATTCAAACGCTACTTTCACTGGCAGCCTCTACGCTGCCGGCGGCTCTCTCGTGCTTGCGGCGGACAACACGATCGGTTTGGATTATTCGTTTGAAGATGCCGAGGGCAACGTCATTAAAGCCCGCGTTTCATCGTCGGTCGAAAGCGCGGAGTCCGTGAACATCGCGGGAACGTATAATTCCGGAAAATCCGCGAACGGCGGGTCGATGCAGGGTAGCACGGTCGCGCTCAACGAAACGTATCAGACCGTGACATGGACAGATCCTGACAACAATAAGCATGAAGAAGTCTATACGGCGATCAAGGAAAGCTTTTTCACGCCGCCTTCCGCCGGCACGCTCGTCATTGCGGAAAATCAGGTCATCAGCAATTTCCAGTCGCTTTTTGCTGCGGGGTATTCCGTCGCGAACGGAACGACAGCCGCCGAAGCCATTCTCGCTGCGGCGAACAACAGCGGCGTTCTCGCTCCGTGGAGTTCGTCCGGCGTCAGTACGGGAACGACCGACGCGCCGATTATCGCGGGAACGGGAACGGGTTCGACGCTCGTCGTCGTCGGCGGAATTTACGAAAAAGACGCGGACGGCAATTATAATACGAGTCAATTGATAACAGACGAGAAAGGTTATCTTCGCGGCGGTTTGCTCGTCATTGACCAAGACGCGGGAAAGGGCGGCGTCTATGAAGGCTCGATCGTCGGATGCCGCGTATCCATTTACAATAAGTCCACGTTCGCCGAGCTGACGGATAAAGATGAAGATACGCAAGACGTGGATTCGGTTTCGGATCGCAAAGAGAACGCGCGGCTTACCATTACCAAATCGGACATCGAGAAGGCTCTGGACACTTCGATTACCGATGCGGAGTGGAATGCGTTGGATTTCAACGAAGAAGACGGCTCTTTCGCGGTGGACAGCGAATTGGCGCTGAAAATCATCGAGTATTACAAAGAGCCGCACGAAGATAATTTTTATTATATCGATTACATGGCGGACGCGTCCGTCAAGGGCGGTTTGGTCGTTTTGAAAGGCGCGGGCGATCTCGCGCTGTTGCTGGAAAGCGCGAATTACAGCGGATTGTATCTCGATGCTACGCGCACGGGGAAAACCGTGCTCAACATTACGTCGATCAATACGATTCCGGGTCCCGTCGTCGCGTTGAGCGGTAGCGTTTCGTTCGTTTCCAATTTGGACAATACGCTCGGCGTGAAATTGGATTTCGCTGCGGGAACGTCGCTGATTTTTACGACGGCGGACACGATCAGCACCCTCAGCGGCACGATTCGCGTCGGCGATGTTCGAAAATCGCTGATCGGATTTTCCGTCACGCAGGATTCGGTTTACGGCGACGTTTACGTCGAGCGCGGGATCGGGCTGAACCTCACGGGAACGGACGACATTTTCGGGAACGCCAGCTCGCTGACGATTTGGGAAGGGGAGCTCATCGCCAAAACTTCCACGGCGGCGTCATCGCTGGCACTGTTGGGCAACGCGCGTCAGACGATCAACAATCTGACGGGGGATTCCAGCGCGTTGATTTCCATTGGGACCGGCGCACTCACGGTCAATATAACGAACAACTCCTCCGATAGTTCCTATTCCAAATTGACGCACGGCACCTACGACGGCGGAATTTCCGGACCCGGAAGCTTGATTAAGGGCGGGAGCGGCACGTTCACGCTCGGCGGCGGAATCGCGAACCGCGCTTTCACCGGCGATATTTCCGTCGCGGAAGGCGCACTGCACGTTTCCGCGGAAAACGGAATTTCCGGCGCGTCCGCGCTGATTTTGAACGCGGGAACGACCGCCGAGATGACCGGTTCGCAGACCGTGCGCAACCTTTTCGGTTCGAGCGAGGCGACGCTGACCGTGAACGACGGCACGCTGACGCTCGGCGCGAACATCGTTCCCGCAAACGGAGACAACCGCCCGCTCGTTTCCAATAATTTGGGAAATTCTTCGGACGTGCTCGCGTCGGAGAATGCCGGCGTCGAATCATTCGCGCGATTTGAAAACGGATTCGATTTGGAGGGCAACAAGATTGACATTTCGTTTTCGAACGACGACACGCAGGCGGAAGCGACGAGCGCGTATCTGACGGCGACGGCAAAGCTCGCCTATTCTGGCTTCGACGCGTCCGTGCTGAAACAGTTCGTCGGCGTCAAAGATTACCAGGGGAAAGTGATTTTCTCGCAGAACGACTACGAAACGCTCCTCACTTCGGCGAAAGACGGGACGACGTTGCTTTCTTCGCTCGCGGAGGAATACGACGAACTGTCCGAAGCGAAATATTTTGCGGACAACATCAAGGCGACTTCGACGTCGAACGGCTATTACGATCCGAGCGCGGTTCTGCGGCAGTTCTTCACAAGCGATTCCGCCTACAAACGATACATCAACGGCGAGGAATTCGCGGGAATCGTTGAAAGTTTTTACGGCAAAGAAATTCCGTCGAATCCGACGACCGCCGAGAAAAAAGAAATCAATGCCGCGCTTTATCAAGCGATTTGCGAGGCTTACGAAGATTTTTCAGCGGCGGTTGCAGAGAAAGAAAATGCGGAGCTGAAAAAAATGTTCACGGAGGCGGAGTCTTCTTCCGTAATCACGAAAAAATTTAAAGACGCGTTCGGGAACGTGAAAAATCTCGGCGGGACGGATTTGCTGTCCGCCTACAACACCCAGATCAACGCCGCCGGCGAGCTGCTGGACAAATATAAGACCAACGTCGCGGAGAAGGCCAAATTGGAGAAACAGCTCGAAACGGAAACCGACGAGGAAAAAATTACAGATCTGAACGATCGGATTTCGAAATTGGAGGTTAAAATTGCCGCCGCTTCCGCGAAACTTTACGGCACGGACGGTTCGGAGGGTGCACTCGCCGCGCTCGCCGATCTCTACGATACGATTTCCGACGCCGCCGCGCTCATCGAAACGAAAAACCAGTTCGCGGGAATCGAAATCATCGGGGCGTTCGCCAATTCCGTGACGACGGACGGAACGTTGGTCGATGCGGACGGCTGGGTCGGTGACTTGGCGTTCGCGGGAACGATCGAAACGACTTCGCTGGTCAAAACTGGCGACAACACGGTGAAGCTGACCGGCTCGCTGAAAGGTCTCGGGCAACTCGTCATCAACGCGGGAACGCTCGCAATCGACGAAGACACGCTCGACGAGAGCGACGTCGCGAACGGGATTTCCATCGCGCGCGACGCGTCTCTTTCCGTTTCGGTCGCCGACGGAGAAACCGATTTCAACTACGCGGTTTCCGGCGCGGGCAATTTCGTGAAGGACGGCGCGGGAACGCTGACACTCGGCGACGACGTGCTTTACACGGGAACGACAACGATCCGCGGCGGCACGTTGCAGATGACGTTGCGGGAAGGGCAATACACGGAATCCGACGTTTTTATCGCCCCGCAGAACGATATTTATCTCGCTGACGATCGCGTGAATCTGGTTCTCTCCCAGGACGACGACGTCGAGTGGAACAGGAGCATTTTCGCGGCGGATCCGGACGACGCGGCGGCGGGCGTTCCCGAAGGCGTTTCCGTCGGAAAAATCGGTGCGGGAACGCTGACGGTTTCCGGCGACGTCACGTTGGGCGACTACGCCGTGCTTTGGGTCCGCGAAGGCGAGCTTCTCCTTACCGGCGAATTTTTCACGGGCGAAGGCTCAATCGTCATTATCGGCAACCCGACGAAGCCGAATAGCGGCAACGCGGAAGACGACGCGAAATCGACCTCGGGCGCGCGGCTCGCGCTCGTGGACGCTACTTCGGAATCGCTTGGAATTTACGGCGACGGCGCGCTGGACATCGGCACGGACAGCACGCCCGGCAACGTCTCGCTCGTCGGCGATGGTTACTACGACTTCAACGACGACGGCAAGGAAAACGATTGGTTCACGGGAACGGTAACCGTCCGCAAGAACAGCACGCTCACGCTTTCCGGCGAGTCTTTGTTCGATCAAGCTCGCGGCGTCGTCCTGCGCGCGAACGCGACGCTCGAACTCATCGACGGCACGACGCAGACCGTCAAGTCGCTTTCCGGCTACGCTTCGTCCAAGGTTTCGCTCGACGCGGGAACGACGCTCAATCTTATTAACAACGACGATTCCGCCGAGCGCATCAAAATGGATTATTCGTCGAAAACCTATCAGTTCAACGAGAGCACGCTTCTCTCTGCGGCTGATTATGCCGGCAGAATTTCCGGAAGCGGAACGATCTCCGTCAGCGGGAACGGCTTGATCGCTCTTACCGGCGAAATCGAGCCCGAAATCACGGTGAAAGTAAGCGGCGGCGGTCAGCTTTTGTTGGGTCTCGATTCGTTTTCCGGATCGGTTTCCAGTGGCGATCTTTCCGTTGAGATTAACGGGGCGAAGTCTGAGATTCTGCTTTCGGTGGGCGTCGGAAATGAGGTGTCGGTCGATTCCGGCGTGCTGACGTTTAAAAACAATGGCATTTTTGGAAAAATCGGAGACGGGACGCTGAGTGCCAACAGCCGATTGCTCGACGCTTGCGGCGGCGTCAATGTTTATGAAGGAACATTGTCCGTTGACGGCTGGAACAGCGGGCTGAAAAAAACCATCGCCGACGGCGCGACGCTGTCCGTCAAAATGGATATCGACGACGTTCTCGATTTGACGGAAGTCTTCGGCAGCGGGACATTGGAGCTGATGTTGACGACGGATCAGACGATCAGCGGCTCCGAGAAAACGTTGCCCGTTTCCGATTCCAACGGGAACTTTTTCAACGGGAAAATCAGTCTCGACTGCGCGGGAACGGACGCGATCGCCGTTACTCTCGAATCGTTGGAAATTGCGGCGATCAACGCGACGGGAAATCTCAGCAGTCTCACGCTGACCGACGGCGTGGTAATCAACCAGACGCAAAATTCGAAAATCGAGTGCGACTTGTATATTACCGGCGACGTTCTTGTGCGTGGAACGAGTGCCGACGCCGGCGATGCGCAGAGCGATTCGGCGCGCCGACTCTCGATTACGAAAGATTTCAAGGTTTCGGGGAACGACGCGTTTTCGCTGAAAAACGTCGGATTCGAATTGCGCAACGATTTGGAGCTGGACGTTATCGTGGATTCGGAATCGGAAAAGAACACGTTCTATTTTTCAATGGTGGAAGATTCCGACTCGGCGAGCCATTCCACGATCGGCGTCGATATTGACGTTAATATCGTTGATCCGACCGCGACTTCTTCGCTCCGTGAATTGTCTCTGATCAAGACGGGCGCGGGAACGCTGACGGTTTCCGGCGAAACGATCTCGACGGACTTCGGCACTGCGGCATCGGATTTTGTGTTCGGCGTTTCTTCCGATGTTTACGACCAGCTTTTGAAAAACGACGGCTCGCTGAACGTCGGCACGGAAAGCGGAACGCTCGTGCTGACGAATGTCGGAGACTTTACGGGACAGACCGCGAACGGCGTCGCCGTGAATATGATCACGTTGCGCAGCACGGTCGCGGCGACGGCGGGAACGCTCGAAATCCGCTCCGAGGCGTCGGAAGGTTCGGTTTCGGGACAGAGCCGCGGTTTCTCGGCGACGTTCTCCGCAGACGCGGCGGGGACTTCCTCGGCGCGGCAGACGCTCGACCGAGAGATTTCCGGCACGGGCAACGTCGAGTTCTCCGGCTCCGCGGGAACGCTGGTCACGGTGGCGCAGACCTATTTGGGCGAGACGACGGTTTCTGGCGTCGCGGAATTTTCCAACGCAGGGCGGAACAGCGCCTCCGCGCTGATTACGGTCGAAAACGGCGGCGAACTGATCGGCGGCGCGGTCATGAAATCGCGGAAAATTTCATACACGGGAACGGCGCGTCGAAACATTTCGGACACGGGCGCGGCGGGATCGGCGACGCTCAACCTCAAAATAAGCGATCCGCGTCTGCCGAAGGCCATCTCCCTGCAAGTGGAAGTGGACGACGACGACGTCGTGTCCGCAGCGGTGCTGTCTTCCTCGTCTTTGGAAGAACTCGGCATTCGCGTTGACGTGGATCACGTCGAGGTCGACGACGACGGGCAGCTGGTCATTCCGATTACGGACAGCGCGTTTTCCGGCTCCGGCTCGTATGTCGTCAGCGTGGACGTGTCGTCTCTGCCGAAGAGCGTCGGCGAGAACGCGAAACTGACGGGAACGTCGGAAGTCGCGGGAACGTTCATCGTGAGCGCGGGCGGCAAATTGACGCTGGACGTGCTCGCGGGCGACATCGTTTCCGCGGGAACGGTCGTGCTCGAAAGCGGTAGCAAAGTTTCGCTGACGAATCTTGACAATCCGACCGCGCTGGGCAGGGCACTGACGGTCGTCGACGCGACGTTTGTCGGAACTTCCGAAAGCAATCTTGCCGCCTATGAAGAGGGAGACACCGCGGCGATCGCCAACCGTTCCGACGTCGTCGCGAACGCGCTTCGTAAAAACGGCGTTGCCGACGAAACGCCGATCATGGTCTTCACGACATCTTCGGGAGCGATCTGCGCCCAACGCATCATCGGCGATTTCGCCGAGACCGGCGTCGATTTCAACGACGGCATCGACGACAGCTTCCTTGGCGCGCTCTCGCTTGTCGCGACGGCGGGATACGATACGGAAAAATACGGGAACGTCGTGAACGCCGACCGTTGGGA
>CAZWIK010000003.1:35419-52734 GCA_964633895.1 uncultured Enterobacteriaceae bacterium
AGCCCGACGTTCGACTACAATCTTTACGGCGTTTACGCGGGTTGCGATTTCAAGCCGACGTTCGAAACGACGCTCGGTCTCGCCGTGGGCTACACTTACGGCAAGGCGACCATTCACGACGGCGGCGGAAAAGTGAAGATGGACGACATGCGTGTTACCGCGTTCGCGTCGCGGCTCTTCGGCAACTTTTACCTCGATCTCGGCGCGCAGCTCGGCTTCGCGAATTTTGATCTGCGGCGGCACACCGTCGCGGGAACGACGTCCGGCGACACGGATTCTCTCCTTGCGGGAGCGTTCGCGACGTTCGGCGCGGCGTTCTCGCTCTGGCAGGATAAGAAAGACGGCAGCGGGCTTTACTTTACGCCAAGCATCGGCTTGAGCTACATGCACACGAGCATTTCCGATTTCGACGAAAGCGGCACCGCGGGACTGGACATCGACGACGCGGACGGAGACAGCCTCCGCGCGCGCGTCGCCGCCGGTCTGCAGTGGGTGTTCCCGTGCGCCGAATGGGAAATGCGCCTCGGGCTGGAAGTCGCTTACGCGCACGAATTCTTGGGCGACGAACTGGACATGGACGGACGCTTCTCGAATTGGCGCGCCGCTTCATTCAGCGTTTCCGGCAAGGCTCTGGCGGAAGATACGTTCTCGATCGGACCGACGGCAAGCCTGCGGCTTTCCGATTACGACAGCCTCTTCTGCGGCTACGGATTCGAAGTCGGAACGAATTCGAGCGTTTCCCACAGCCTCAGCGTCGGCTATCGTCGCCGATTCTGAGTTCAACCTTTATAAATTCACCACAGACGTCAACCTCAATACCGGTTTTTTCAATGAATTTTTCAAAGCTCACTTTATTTGCGGCGTCGCTCCTTTCCGTCGCGGCGGTCTCGGCTTCCGAATATCCTACGGACGAAATCGATCTTGGAACGACGGGATCGATTTCGGACGACATTCCCGTCGGACGCATTCAGGACCTGGTGCTCAATCTCGGCAACGGAACCTATACGCTTTCGGGAACGTTCCTTTCCGATCTCGGATCGCTCGCGGCGGCCGACATCACGAATTCGACGGAATTCGTTAGGGACACGGGTTCGATAACCATCTCCGGCGGCGGAAGTTTGACCTATGTTGGCGGCCTGGGATCGGGCTACTACACGGAAACTTATAATGTCATTCGGGGCGATTCGGCGAATTCGGAAAGCATCAAAAACGCGTGGAAAAGCGTGGACAGTTTCTGGACGTCCGGCGCCTATTCGGGAAAGCTGACGGTGGGAGAAAACACGACGTTGTATTTGCAGGGACAGCTCTCGCAGTATGTGTCGTTTTCGAATCCGACTGTGCCGACCGATACGGCATTGACGTCTACCGCATTTTCCGGCTACGCGGGCGTTTCTGGAATTACGCTGGAACACGGTGCGGTTCTTTCTTTCGAAAAATCCGAACTGAACATGATGAACAGTTCGCCGTCGCTTTCCTCGACGAATCCGTCGAGCGGCTACAACCCGACGCCGGTAAACGCGCTGAATTTCATCAATAATTTGACTTCGGAAGCCGATTCGACGATCGTGCTCGGCACGGATTCAGGTTCGCACAACCGCATCGTTTTGAATACGGACGAAGGAAAGGTTTCGACAGTCGGGCGGCTTTCCGGGAACGGTCGTTTCTTTACGACGGGAGGCGGATCCGTCGCGTTCATCGGTGAATCTTTGCTGGATTCCGGCACAGAAACCACGGGAAATACGTGGAAATCCGGAAACCGCCTCGCGGATATCGCAATCGGCAACGCGTATGCGTATATCGGCGCCAATCCGGTGTCGACGGACGGGGAAGGCAATGTGGTGACGGACGATGAAGGCAATGTAGAAATTATTTCAGACTCAGAAGCCGCCGCTGCCGCCGTGGACAATGTCTTTCGGAATGCCACCGCCGTGCAGATCAGTGCTTTTACCGACACGGGAAACACGACTTATGCCGCGGCGTCGGGAACGTCCGTCAATGTTTTGGGAGAAGTTTCTTCGGGTTCAAACCGGATAGGGCATTGGGAAAGTAGCGGATGGAGCAATTTTTATCCCGTTTATACGTCGGTCGTCGTTTACGGAAACCAAGTCTTCAATAATTTTCAATCTCTTTGGCTCGAGCGTTCTAGTTTGCTGGATGACGCGGATAAAAGTGTGACCAGTTATTGCGAGCCGATAAAGTTTTCATATTATTACGACGGTGTTATTATTCACCAATGGGGATACAACACTGCCGTTCGCGTTGCCGCAGATTCCGTGTTGACGATCAATCAGGAAAAGGGACGCGACGGATACTACACGGGAACGCTCTACACAGGGGGATCCGATTCCGGCGAGGGTCTCGTCGTAAAAACCGGAGCGGGACGGTTCGTGTATTTGACGGGCGCGGGCTTCTCTACAGGAGATTTTGCCTTGACCCATTTGCGCATCGAAGAGGGCGAGTGGATTACCGACCTCGACGGTTTGAACTGCTCGGATATTGTTCTTGCGGACAATGGCGAATTGACGATTGCCGTCAACAAAACTGGATCTCCGGAATTTTCAGTGCAATCGGTGTCGTCTTCTTCAACGATCAACTTGGTCTTGGAATACACCGTTGAAAACGATTTGACGGCATCTTCGCTCAGCAGCGTTTCGAACGGTGAAGATTATACGGAAGAAAGCCTCAAATATCGCAAATTAACAACTTACATCAAGCCCGGTTTCGCTCTTCAGGTTACCCGTCAACAATCCCAATATTACGGCATCATTTCCGTGGATGGCGGTATCACGCTTACGCTCGGGGAATCCGAAAAGAGCGGTTGCATTTTCCCCGCCGCTTCTCGTTTGGAATTGAACGGACAGGGAAGTGCGGCGACGAACGAGAATTACCAGTATGCCAGTTTGGAAATTAACGGGACGCAGTTCGTGGATAATCTTGTCGGGACGACGGACGCGTCTGCCGTTACCGTCAATTCTGGCGGAACGCTCGTGTTGACGCGCACGGACGCGAGTTCTTCCTATGCCGGCAGGTTTACCGGTTTGGGAAACATCGTGAACCTCGGCGGCGCACAGTCGATTATCGGCGCGAGCAAGGGCGATGTGCGGGGAACCGTTACCGCGATTTCCGGCTCGCTGTTTATCACGCAATCGACGCCAAACACGGGATTCGCGGGGCTTGTGCTCGCGGGAACGACTTCCGCCACGACGAGCGGGCAGGCGAAATTCGGCGCGCTGATCGGCGAAAAAGACACGACGCTGTATATCGGCGGCGATTTGACCGTCGGTGCGACAATCGCCGCTTCGACCGGAAAGGACGGAGAATATTTGGCGACGGCGGATTATTCCCAATACAAAACCTATTTTAAAGATACGAGTTGTGAGACTGTGCTCGACGTGCTGGATGCCAATGCGACGGCGGCGCGGACCTATTACACGGGAACGGGAACAGAGCTCAAATCGGAAGAGATAACTGTCGCCGATACCACGGATTATCTGAAAAATCCGGCAAGCGTAAAAGAAGTTTTCAAACAGATTTATGCGACGACGACGCCCGACGTTTTCAACGAAATGGCAGCAAGCGAGACAGGCGGGAGCACCGTGTTCGGGAACGCGTCTTCTGCGGCGGAATGGTTGCGGAACACGTTTACCGAAGCGAAAGTGGACGCGTTTATCGCGTCTTCCGCTTCTCAGCTTTCCGAGGCGCAAAGTGCCGCACTGAAGGACCTCGCAAAGGCCATTTCCGACGGGAACGGCGGCGAGAACGCCTATCTTGACAGCGCGGGAAATCTCAACGTCGAGGGCTGGAACAAAATCGTCGCTGCCGGCGGACTTTCTTACTTGAAAGGGACGTTGAAAGAAGACGTCGCGTGGAGCGATATGTCCGACGACTCGCTTTACAGCTTCATCACGCTGTTTTGCGGGGAACCCTACGAATTCCAGCTCACGGAACGAAACGCGCAGCTGATTTCTCAGGCGTATTCTTTGGACAGAACTTCTTGGGGAAAAGGTTCCGGCGCGAATTATGCGCCGAATTACGATGCGTTTGACGCGTCTTTCGGCGTGGAAGAAGGCGGCACGGAATACGCGGGAACGCTCAAGGGATCTGGCAACCTGATAAAAGTCGGCGCGGAAACGCTTCGCCTCACCGGCAAAAATTCCTACACGGGTTCGACCGTCGTTCGCGCGGGCGAGCTTCATGTCAATCGCGACGCGATTAAATCGACGTCCGGAATCTCGGTCGAAAACGGCGCACTTTTCACAATCACCGCAAGTCAAGATGATGTGAAAAGCGAAGACGACGAAGGCAAAAAAACTTACTATCTCGACGAATACAGCAAATTGTTGTCCAGTGGAACCGCTCGTCTGCGCGGCGCGGGCGTCGTGCTCAAACTCGGCGACGGGAACGTGTCTCTCAACAACGCGGTGCTCGCCGCCGATGCGGAAAGCGGCGAAGATTTCACGGGAACGTTCCTCATCGGCGAAGGCGGTCTGGAAGCGACCGTCGATGCGGCGACGCGCTCGGCGAACGGGAACGCGCTCGCGTTCGACATCGTGTTCAACGGCGACACCAGCGAAACCCGCAGCTTCACGCTCACTTTCGATACGGACGGCGGAAAAATCAGGCGCGATTCGGCGGACGATCCCGCCATCGAACTCGATTTCGACGGACAAATCACCGACGTCGCCGAGGATGGCACGCTGATTCTGAACATTGAGCAATCTGGCATTGTCAGCGCCGACGAAGCCAGCGGATGGGATGCGGTTCTCAACAACATTCTGAACGTCGACGCCGATGCGTTCAAGGTTTCGAACATCGCGTTGAACAGCGGCGCGCTGAAAATTTCGATGAACGACGGAGCGAAGTTCGACACGCTGACGTTCAGTGATGACGCCTCGGCGGAACTGATTTTCGATTTGACGACGGACGACGCTTCGCTTTCGTCCCTGTCGTCGGACGGCACCGTTAACATCAAAGCGGGCGAAAAAATCGTAAACAAAGAAACAAAAATAATAAAAGGTGCGCTCGTCGTTCGCGCGAACACGAAAAACGAGAGTACCGAACTTTACGAGGAAGCGACGCTGACATTGGAAAACACGAAACTCGGCGGCATTTCCTCGTTGACGCTGGAAGGCGGCGCGCAGCTTGTGATCGGCGACTTGGCTTCCGCCGCGTCCGCAACCGACATCGTGCTGACGTCCCTGTCCGGCGACGAACAGACATCGCTGACGCTCGGCGAAAATCGGAAGCTCGAACTGACGGTCGAGGCGGGCAAAGTTTCCGAGTTCTCCGGCACTCTGTTGGGCACGGGAACGTTCGTCTTCAATGGCAAAAGCCCGACGGAATCCCAAGCCGCGGACGGCGTCGCTGCAGGAAAACTCATCATCGGCAACAAAAGCGCGAGCGCGCCCGATACGACGAAAACCGCGCTCGGCGGCACAATCGTTTTTAAAAGCGGAACGCTCGAACTCAATGCCGGAGAGAATCTCACGCTCGAATACACGGGCTTGACGATTGACGAGGGCGACGAATCTACGACCGGCAGAACGCTTGTCAAAGATGGCGCGGGAACGATTGAAATTCTCAGCACGGATGCCGACGGGAACGCACTCGGCAACAGCATTTCCGTTCGAAATCTGAAAGTGGACGTGCAGGCGGGCGAACTCGCCGTGAGCGGCGACTTGTTTGACAACGGCGGCGTGCTGCCGACGGCATCCAATATCGAATCCGGCGCGACGTTCCGTTTCGTCGATCCGATGAACAATCTCGAAATCGAATCGCTCGGCACGTTGAGCGGCACGGGAACGTTGGCGTTCGGCTCGGACGTCGTCGACGCGGACGCGGAAGAGGTCGAAATCTCCGTCAACAGCAACATCACGAACACGTTCGCCGGCGTCGTTTATATCGCGGAAAACGTTACGCTCATGCTTGGCGGGAACGTGACGGAATTCGCGGGATTCGCCGGCGACGGAACCGTCGTCGTCGGAAATTCCAAGGGCAAACTGACGGTGCGCGTGGACGCGAGCGCGGACGGCTCGAATCCGTTCGGCGGCACAATTGAAAATTTGAAAGACTTGACCGTGGTCGGCGAGGGCGCGCTCGTGTTCAGTTCGACGGCGGAAATCCCGTCGGATTTGACAAAAATCACCGTCGGCACGGCTTCGGAAAACGGCGGAATCGGCGTCGGCGTTTCGTGGAACGGCAAAATCGACGCCGTCGGCGCGACCTCCCGCGTCATCGTTTCCGGCTACGATTCCGAAAATACCGCGTTCGCGGGAACGACGACGGTGAAGGATTCCGTCGAAAATCTTGTGCTTTTGCGCGACGGCACGCTCGCGCTCGGCGCAGGCGCGGTCGCGGAGGCGTTCCAACTGAAAAACGCCGCGGGAACGGGCGCGCTTGACCTTTCCGACGAAACGTCGACGATCTCCGTCACGCTCGGCAACATCGCGGGAACGTCGCTGACGCTGACAAATCTTTCCAAACTGGACGCGGAAAACTTCGAACTCGTCACAAACGCGGATCCCGAAAACGGCTACGCGCTCGTTTTCAGCGGCGCGGAAACAAACGGTCGCTCGCGCGCGACGGGCTACGCCGCACTCTTCGCGGCGACGGACGCGGTTTCCAGCGACGATGCTGCGGCAGACGATGCGGTTTGGACGAAAGACATTTCCGGCGCAGGCGGAATTTCCGTCGAGAATTGCGCGTCGCTGACGCTGACTTCGGAAACGCTGAGCTACACGGGCGCGACGTATGTGGAGGATGGTTCGACGCTCGTTTACGACAGCGCGTCCGGTCGGACGGTTTCGCAGACTTCGTCGCTCGACGTCGCGGGAACGCTCCAAGGCGGCGTCACGCTCGCGGCGGACGACGCGTCGATCGTCTTCGAATCCACCGCGACTTACGTGTTCACGGGCGCGGGCGTCCGCTTCACGGGAACGGCGAAACTCGCGGGCAAAGACGACGCGAAGCTGAAGGTCAGGTTGCACGCAGATTCCCTCGATGTGCGCGGCACGCCGCTCTCGCTGTTCGAATACGTCGGCGAGAAAACCGCCGTCGGCAAAAACGACCTTTCGTGGGACAAAATCGAAGTCGAGGACAACACGAAGGACGGCGTTTATTATTACAAGGACGAGAGCGTCGATACCTACGAAAGCGGAAAAACCGTGCTTTACATCGCGACGGACGATTTGGCGAATGTGCCGGGCGTTTCGCTGCACGACGGTTTGGGCGCGACGTTCCTCGGCCTGCTCAGCACGATTGCCACGCCAGACGCGGGAACGCTGAACAACGATAACGCCCTCGGAATCAAACTGTTTACCGAAAACGACGACGGCTCGAAAACGCTCACGGGAGCCGGCAGTCTCGCGGACGCGATCATCAAGACGCCGAACGGCAGTCTGGACGCGGTGCTGACGAATCTCTCTCCGCTCGGCTACGCGTCAATGCTGGCGCTCCCGCAGAGCGGATTCCTCAGCGACATTTCCACCGTGACCTCGCGCCTCGAAGCTCGCCGCTACGACAACTACGCGCAGTTCATCTGGGAAACGCACAACGACTGGGAATTTTTCGTGCAGGCGCAGGGTTCGACGCTCGACGCCGACGACGCGACCGACACGCGCACGTTCGACATGGACACTTACGGCGCGGTCGCGGGCGCGGACGTCAAGCTCGGCGCGACGACGACCGCCGGATTCTCCGTCGCCTACGATTACGGCAAGGCGGATTTCCGCAACGGCGGCGGCAAAGTCGAATCGAACGACATCCGCGCGACCGCGTTCGTCGGCAAAGTTTTCTGCGAACAGTTCTACTTCGACGCCGGAGTGCAGGGCGGGTTCGCTTCGTATGACGCGAAGCGGCACACGCTCGGCGGAACCGCGAAAGGCGACACGACGGGGCTGCACGCGGGAGCGTTCTTCAACGTCGGCACGCTGATCCCGCTTGCCGTCAGCGAAGACGAGGAGACGAGCCTTTACCTGATGCCTTACGTCGGCTTGGCGTATTCCTACTACAACGTCGGTTCGTTCAGCGAAAGCGGAGCGTCGACGGCGCTGAAAACGGATTCGTTCGACGCGAACAGCCTGCGGGCGAGTATCGGCGCGTCTCTCGCGCTGAAATTCCGCCTGTCGGACATGGGTGCGCGCTTCAACTTCGATTTCTCCTATTCGCGGGAACTGCTCGACACGGACGCGGACATCACTTCCGCGATGCCGGAAATCTTCGGCTCGACGAAGATGAAGTTCTCGGCGGAAGCGTTCGCGCAGGACGTGTTCTCCGTCGGACCGCGCATCAGTCTGGATCTCGACAACAACAAGAGCATCTACGCCGGATACCGTTTCGACATGACGACGGACTCCGAAACCGCGCATTCGCTGAACATCGGTTTCCGTTCCCGCTTCTGACCCGAAAAAAAAGTCGGGAATCCGCGCGAATCGGCGCGGGCGGCGGTTTTTCCGTTCCCGCGCCGGTTTCGTTTTCCGTGCCCGCGCCCGCGTTCCCACGGAGGTTTGATTTTTTTGGCTTGCCGCGCGCCGCTGTAAACATTTCCATTGCTTTTTTAAATGGCAGACGAGACACACAGCAGAGAACTTATCGTTCAAAACAAGATGGGAATCCATGCCCGTCCGGCGGCGATGATTGTCCGCATCGCCAACAAGTTTCCGGCGGTCGCTCTGGACGTCGTGAAGGACGACGAACAGGTGAACGGCAAGAGCATCATGGGGCTGATGATGCTCGCGGCAGGTTGCGGCTCGAAACTCAATTTCATCGCGACGGGCACTCCCGCCGACGCGCTCCGGATGCTGGACGATTTGCAGGCGCTTTTCGAGCGGCGATTCGACGAAGGCAACTGAGAATTTTCCGCGCTGCCGTTTTTTTCCCGCGTTCCCGCACGAACTTCGTTCCCGTGCGGGATTTTTATTTCCAGATTTCAGGGCGAACCAGCATCGCTTTGGCAAGTGCCGTCAGCATCAGCGCGTGCTTCATTTCTCCGCTACGGGCGAGTTCGAGCACCTCCGCGGGAGCGGCGAGCTTCATCTCGATTTCCTCGTTCGCGTCAAAATGCGTATCCGAAACCTTAATACAGTCTTCGAGCAGCACGAAATGGCAACGGTTGTTGAAAATCGCGGGATTCGCCGCGGCGTTCCCGAGCGGGAGCGCCGTTCCCGCGTAACCCGTTTCCTCGCGCACTTCGCGCGCGGCGGCACTCAGAAAATCTTCGCCGCCGTCGATGACGCCGCCCGGAAATTCCCAAGACAGCGCGCGAATTCCGAATCTGAACTGATTGACGAGGATGATTTTCCCGTCTTTCGTCACGGGAACGACCGTGACCCAGTCCGGCGCGTGCGCGACGTAAAAATCGCCTTCGCGACCGTCGCACGGGTGTCTGAAATGTTCCTTGTGAACGTCGAAGACGACGCATCGTGCGTGAACGTCGTCGCGCGTCAGCGTCCAGCAGGCGGGCTTGCTCATTTTCGTCGTATCCGTAAAAAACATACGCCCGCGAGAACACGGGCGCATGGCGTTGGGAAAAAACAAAAAATTACTTCTTTTCGGGAATGTTGACTTCCTGCCCGATCTGAAGCTTTTTCGGGTCGAGCCCGGGATTCGCCTTGTTGAATTCGTCGAGCGAGATTCCGTGCTTTTTTGCGATCGCCGCGGGATAGTCGCCTTTCTGCACTTTGTATTTCCCGCCGTTGGACGTTCCCGCCGCCGCATTGGAACCGCCGCTCTGCTGCGGTTTCGCCGCCTCTGGAACGTTCCCGTTCCCGCGGTTCGCGACTCCGCCGTTTTCGAGGCGCGCGAGGCGTTCGTTGACCTTCTTCGTGTTTTCGACGATCTGCCGCTGGCTGTTCGCGATCTGGTCGTATCTCGCGCTCAGTTCGTCGACGTCCGTCTTGGAAACGGCGTTCTCATCGCCGTTGCCGGCGTTGCGCGCCGCTGCCGCCGCTTCGCTCGCCTTTTCCACGGCCTCCTGAATTTCTTTCTGCGCGTTGGCTTTATAGCGTTCGAGATTGCTCTTCGTGTTCCATGCGAAGATGAACGAAAGCCCGCCGAGCACGAAAGCCGCGATCGCGAGAATTATCGGGACTTTGTTGGGTTCGGCGCCGACCGGTTCGACGCCTCCGTCGATAGAAGAATTTTCCATAGTGTTGATCGTTTTTTTTAGCTGAAAATTTCAAATTTGAAAACATAATAGAATATTGTGTTGACACCGAGGGCAATAAAAAACGATGCTCAACTTGTTTTCGGGCGTTAGCGCAGTCTGGCTAGCGCATCTGCTTTGGGAGCAGAGGGTCGGGGGTTCGAATCCCTCACGCCCGACCATTTACGCGTTCCCGCGGGAACGTTTTTTTTCAGAATTGGTGCGCGCTCGTGGGGATGTGAATAACTATTTATTCCCGCCGCATTTTGAAATGATTATAAATCGGCGAAATGGAAATCATCAAAAGAGACGGTTCACGGGAATGCTACGACGCGGCGAAGATCGAACGCGTAATCCGCGCGGCGTTCGACAGCCTCGGCACGGAATGCTCGGCGGAGGATTCGGCTGGAATGGTCGGGCGGATCGAAAGTCTGCTCAAAACGCTTTCGGAGACGTCCGGAACACCGCTGAAGGTGGAGCAGATTCAGGACATCGTCGAAATCGAGATGATGAAGAGCGGCTTTTTCCGCGAGGCGCGCCGGTTCATTCTTTATCGGGAAGAGCGGGCGAAGGACCGCGCCGTTCTCGAAGAACTGCGCGGCGCGGCGGGCGTTCCCGGGCTGGGTCGCGTGCTGAAAGGCGTCCGCCGGGATTTTCCCGCGGCGGAATATTCTCTGGAGCATCTGCTGGCGAAATTTCGTTCGTTTCACAAGGCGGGAATGTCGCCGGACGACGCGCTGAAAAGCCTCATCCGCGGCGCGGTCGAATGCGTTTCCGCGAACGCGCCGGACTGGGAATTCATCGCGGCTCGGCTTCTCGACCTGCGGCACGGGCTGCAAGTCGCGGAGATGACGGGAAGGCTCAAGATTTCGTCGTTTTACGAAAAAATCCGCTACATGGAAGCGGAAGGACTTTACGGAAAATACATTCTCGAAAATTATTCGGAAAGCGACGTCGCCGAGCTTGAAGCCTACATGCGTCCGGAGCGGACTCGCCTGTTCACTTACAGCGGGCTGGACCTCGTTTTGAAGCGCTACGCGATAACCGACACGCGTTCCCGTCCGCTCGAGACGCCGCAGGAAATGTTCATGGGCATCGCGATGCACTTGGCGATTCCGGAGCCGCGGGAACGCCGCCTGCGCGTCGCGAAGGATATTTACGATATGCTCAGCTTGCTGAAAGTTACGATGGCGACGCCCACGATGTCCAACGCGCGCAAGCCGTATTTTCAGCTTTCGAGCTGCTTCGTGGATACCGTTCCCGATTCACTCGACGGAATTTACCGCAGCATTTCCAACTTTTCGCAGGTCTCGAAGTTCGGCGGAGGCATGGGGCTTTATTTCGGAAAAGTCCGCGCGACGGGAAGCGACATCCGAGGCTACAAGGGCGCGGCGGGCGGCGTGATCCGCTGGATAAAACTGGCGAACGACACCGCCGTCGCCGTCGATCAGCTCGGCGTGCGTTCGGGAGCGGTCGCCGTGTATCTGGACGTGTGGCACAAGGACATTCTGGATTTTCTCCAGCTCCGCACGAACAACGGCGACGACCGCATGAAGGCGCACGACGTTTTTCCCGCCGTGTGCTATCCCGATCTTTTCTGGAAAACGGCGCGGGAACGCATCGACGCGAAATGGTATCTGATGTGCCCGCACGAGATTCTTTCCGTCAAAGGCTACGCATTGGAGGATTTTTACGGCGAGGAATGGGAAAAACGCTACTTCGACTGTGTAAACGATTCTCGGATACACAAGACGGAAATCGCCGTGAAGGATCTCGTTCGGCTCATTCTGAAATCCGCCGTGGAGACGGGAACGCCGTTCGCGTTCAACCGCGATTTGGTCAACCGCGCGAATCCGAATCGGCACAAAGGCGTCATCTACTGCTCGAATCTCTGCACGGAAATCGCGCAGAACATGAGCGCGATCGAGCATGTCTCGACGACGATCGAAACCGAGGACGGCGACACGGTTGTCGTCGAAAAAACGCGTCCGGGGAACTTCGTCGTCTGCAATCTCGCCTCGCTCGTCCTCGGGCGGATCGACTTCGGGAACGACGCGGAGGTGCGGCAGGTCGTTTCGACACTCGTGCGCGCACTGGACAACGTCATCGAGCTGAATTACTACCCGCTGCCCTACGCGAAGATCACGAACCGACACTATCGCCCGATCGGGCTCGGCGCGAGCGGCTATCATCACTTGCTCGCGCGGGAAGGCATCGCGTGGGAAGACGAGCGGCACATCGCGTTCGCCGACAAAGTTTTCGAGAAAATCAATTATTTCGCAATCGAAGCCAGCGCGGAATTGGCAAAGGAAAAAGGTGCCTACGCGTATTTCGAAGGCTCGGACTGGCAGACCGGCGAATATTTCCGTTCCCGCGGCTACGCGAGCGAAAAGTGGTGCGCGCTGGCGGAAAAAGTGCGCGCGCAGGGAATGCGCAACGGCTATCTGATCGCCGTCGCGCCGACCAGTTCGACTTCGATCATCGCGGGAACGACCGCCGGTTGCGATCCCGTGATGAACCGCTTTTTCCTCGAGGAAAAAAAAGGCTCGACGATCGCGCGCGTCGCGCCGGAGCTTTCTCCGAAGACATGGTGGCTCTACAAAAAAGCGCACACGATCGATCAGGAATGGAGCATCCGCGCGGCGGGAGCGCGGCAGCGGCACATCGATCAGGCACAGTCCGTAAATTTGTATATAACGAATGAATACACGTTCCGACAGCTTCTGAATCTTTACGTGCGGGCGTGGGAATGCGGCGTGAAGACGATTTACTACGTGCGCTCCAAATCGCTCGAGGTCGAGGAGTGCGAATCGTGCTCGTCGTGACGGTCGCGGGAGCGCGTTTCCGCGCTTGAAACGCGTTCCCGCACCGCGTATCTTCTCCTTTGCCTATGAAAAAAATCCTTCTCCTTCTGGGCGCGATCGCGCTCTTCGTTCCCGCGACGCTTTTCGCCGCCGCGACGAAAATTGCCTGCGTCGGCGACTCCATCACTTACGGCTATCTGATACCGGATCGCGAAGAAAACAATTATCCGAAGTTTCTGGGCGAGCTGCTCGGTCCGAATTTTGAGGTGCGCAATTTCGGGAACGCCGGAAAAACCTGCGGCGATTATCCGAGCCAAAAATCGCGGAAACGCTGGCTCGGCGACAACGTCGAACACAAGGCGGCGACGGACTGGCAGGCGGACGTCTACATCTGCAATCTCGGCATCAACGACACGGGCGCGTGGTGGGACGGAAAGCTCTTCGCGGACGGCTATAAGCACCTCGTCAAGGATTGGCGCGGCAAGCGCGGGAACGTCCCGCTCATGATGTGGACGAAGCTCGCGCCGGATTTCCGCGGTCCGCTCGGCAAGGAAGCGTTCCCGGGAAACGTCTTCGCGCCGGATTTCTCGTTCCCGCTCGTCGACAACGGTTCTTCCGCGAATCGTCCGGAGGCGCAGAAAATTCTCGAACGCGTCGCGAAGGATCTGAAGGCGTATCCGATGGACGCGCTGTCTCCGCTGCGCGCGCATCCCGAATTTTATCTCAAAGACGGTCTGCACCCGAACGCCGCCGGCGCGCGCCGCATCGCCGAATTCACGTTCGCGGATCTCGTCAACGCGAAATTTCCCAAGGTGAAAATTCCGCAGGGCAAGCCGCAGTTGCGCGCGGGAGCGGACGGGAAGAGCGTCATTCTGAAAAATCCCGGCGACGTCGCCGTGCTTCTGGACGACGCGTGGGCACTCTCTGGCGACGGCGGTACATTCGTTTTTGAAAACGCGACGGTGATTCCGCCGCACGGAGAAATTTCAGTCGCGCTCGCGGGAACGGAAGACCGGAAGGATCCCGCGTCGCCGCTCGTTTCCGCGAAGCTGAAAAACGCGGCTTCCGTCAAGCTCACGGAAGCGCCGAAACGCGGCGGCGGGAAAAAACGCTGATCGCCTCGGACGAAGCGGCTCGCGCGCCGCTTCGCGACGGGAACGCGGAGCTTCCGATTTTCTTTTCCGGAAAAATTTCGGCTCGCGCGTTCCCGCGCCGCGCGAGGATTCTATTCGCGTTTTCCCGCGACGGGAACGCGCGTCGGCGGAGAATTATTTCGAAAGTTTTTTGAGCTCGGGAACGATCGCGTCCGCCCAGCGGCGGTAGCCTTCTTCGCTCGGATGGAGTAGGTCGGGCATGATTTCTTTAGTCAGCGTTTTGTTTTTGCTTTTTTCAAGAAAGACGCGGTTGATGTCGAGCCAGTAAATCTGATTTCTCGTGCCCTCGGCGAATTTTTTGATGAGCGCGTTCAGCTTTTCGTTCACTTGGCGTTTGGGATCCGCCTGATTCGCTCCGCGCGGGAACACGGCGAGCAGCAGAATTTTCGCCTTGGGCTGCTTTTCGCGGATTTTTTCCAAAATCGCCTTGATGCCTTGCGCCGTGTCCTCCGGCTTGTCTTGCCAATTGTTTGTTCCGATCATCAAAACGACGAGCTTCGGCGACATTTTTCCCGAAAGATTCCCACTGTCGAGCCGCCAGAGCAGATTTTCCGTCTTGTCGCCGGAGATGCCGAAATTCACCGCGTCGAGCGGCGCGATGCGCTCGTCCCAGACGGCTTTTCCCGCCTTGCGCCAGAAGTCGGTGATGGAATCGCCGAGGAAGACGATTTTCGCGGAGCGTTCCCGCGAGGTTGCGTTGAAATCGTCGTTCATGCTTTTCCACCAGCCGACGTTTTCCCGACTTGCGGGAACGCAGGTCGCGGGAGCGGCGTCTGCGGCGGGCGTTCCCGCGAGGACGGACGCGGTCAAGATGACGGCGGCGAGAAATCGGCGAAGCGCAATAATTGTTTTCATCGTCTCCGATAATCGCGCGGACGCCACCGCCGACGCAAGTTTTTCTCGCGGAGCGTTCCTTTCGCGTTCCCGCGCGGGAGCGTTTTTTTTGAAAGCGAAAAAAAGGAACCCGCGAACTTGCGCATTGCGGGAACGCGGGATTGGTTTTAGTTTTTTTCCCATTTTATGGGTAAGACGCTTTTTCAGAAAGTTTGGGACGCGCATTCGGTGGCGACGCTGCCGAACGGACAGACGCAGCTTTTCATCGCGACGCACTACATTCATGAAGTCACGTCTCCGCAGGCGTTCGGAATGCTGCGGGATCTTCATCTGCCCGTGATGCATCCGGAACGCACGTTCGCGACCGTCGACCACATCGTGCCAACGACGAGCGTCGCCGAGCCGTTCCCGGACGAAGTCGCGCAGGCGATGATTTCCGAACTTCGGAAGAATTGCCGCGAGAACGGCATCCGATTTTTCGATACGAACACGGGAACGCAGGGCATCGTCCACATCGTCGGTCCCGAGCAGGGCATCACGCAGCCGGGAAAGACGATCGCGTGCGGCGACTCGCACACGGCGACGCACGGCGCGTTTGGCGCGGTGGCGTTCGGCATCGGCACGTCGCAGGTGCGCAACGTGCTGGCGACGCAGACGCTCGCGTTCTCGCCGCTGAAAGTGCGGCGCATCAACGTAAACGGCAGACTCGCGCCCGGCGTGACGGCGAAGGACGTCGCGCTGCACCTAATTCGCCTGCTCGGCGTGGACGGCGGAATCGGTTTCGCGCACGAATACGGCGGGGACGTTTTCGACAATTTTTCGATGGACGAACGCATGACCGTCTGCAACATGGCGATCGAGGGCGGCGCGCGCGTCGGCTACGTCAATCCCGACGAAACGACTTTCGCCTATCTCAAAGGACGCCCGTTCGCGCCGAAGGGCGAGGAATGGAACGCGGCGGTCGCGCGCTGGAAATCTTTCGCGAGCGATCCCGACTGCGTTTACGACGACGTCGTGAACGTCGACGCCGCGGACATCGCGCCGACGGTAACGTGGGGAATCACGCCCGCGCAGAGCGTTCCCGTGACGGCGGCGTTCCCGCGCCCCGAAGAGCTTTCACCCGCGGACGCGGCGACGGCGGAAGAAGCCTATCGCTACACGCGCTTCACGCCGGGCGTTCCCGTGGCGGGAACGAAAATCGACGTCGCGTTCATCGGCTCGTGCACGAACGGGAGACTTTCGGATTTTGAGCAGACGGCGAAATTTCTGAAAGGGAAAAAAGTCGCCGTGGGCGTGAAGGCGCTCGCCGTTCCCGGCTCGCAGCTCATCGCCGCGCAGTGCGAAAAGCTCGGCATCGCCGAAATTTTCCGCGAAGCGGGCTTCGAGTGGAGGCTCGCGGGCTGTTCGATGTGTCTCGCGATGAATCCGGACAAGTTGGTCGGCGATCAGGTCTGCGCGAGCTCGTCGAACCGCAATTTCAAAGGGCGTCAAGGCTCGCCGACGGGACGCACGTTGCTGATGTCGCCGCTGATGGTCGCCGCCGCCGCCGTCACGGGAACGGTCGCGGACTGCCGCGAGGTTTTTTCGCTTTAAAAAATTTTCGGAAATGGAACTCGGCAAGAGAATCGAAGTTGCGCGGGAAGCGGTCAAATCCGTCGTTCCGTTTTTCGAGGAACATTTTTCCAAGGTCGAAAGCCGCTGGAAGCGCGACGACACGCGCGTGACGGAAGCGGATCTCGCGATTTCGAAACGCATCGCGGCGTTCATCGCGGCGGCGTTCCCGCAGGACGATTTTTGCTCGGAGGAAGATCTGCCGCCGCCGGGCGCTCCCGCGCGGGAACTGCGCGCGCGCTTCGCGTGGGTGCTCGATCCGATCGACGGGACGAACAATTTCGCGCGCGGGATTCCGCTCTGCGCGGTCTCGCTCGCCGTGCTCGAAAACGGTTTTCCCGTTTACGGGATTCTTTACGACCACGCGCAGCGGACGTTGCTCGAAGGCGGAACGACGGTGCCGCTCTCGCGCGGCGGCGTTCCCGAGAAAACGGAAAATCCGCCGTATGACCGGCACAGCATCATCAGCTTTCATTTCCCGCTGAAAAAATCGGAAATGCGGGAAATCGAGCCGCTGACGACGGTGAACGTCGTGCGTTGCCAAGGCTCCGCCGCGCTGAATCTGGCGTATAACGCGTTCGGCGCGATCGACGGGAGCATCGACTACAACACGAAAATCTGGGACATCGCGGCGGCGGCGGCGATGCTCGCGCGCTCCGGACGCGAAATCGTTTTCCGCGGCGCGGCGGCGTTCCCGCTGCGCGAAGTCGTTTCGACGATGCCGAACCTGCGCTGGGTCGCGGGAACGCCCTCGTTCATGGCGCGCGCCCG
>CAZWIK010000003.1:52834-61378 GCA_964633895.1 uncultured Enterobacteriaceae bacterium
CACGTTTATTATCTGCGGGAAGCGGCGAAGCTCGGCGACGAGCTTTGGATTGGGCTGAACGGCGCGGCGAGTGTCCGCGCACTGAAAGGACCGACGCGTCCCGTGCAGGGCGACCTCGAACGCGCGTTCACGCTCGGCGCGCTCGATTTCGTTTCCGGAATTTTCCTTTTTCACACGCCTCGGCTGGACGGCGAAATCCGCGCGCTCGCGCCGGACGTCTACGCCAAAGCGGGCGATTATACGCTCGAAACGCTCAATCCCGACGAACGCGCCGCGCTGACGGATGCGGGAACGGAAATCCGTTTCCTGCCGTTTCTGCCGGGATTTTCCACGACGTCGCTCATCGCGAAAATCAGCGCCGCCGCATCCGCGGGAACGCTGTGAACGCGGGCGTTCCCGCGCTTCTTTTTTTTCAAAATTTCAAAAAACAAAAAATCCCGCGAGCGTTCCCGTGGGATTTTTTTTGCGTCCGCGCCCGATGCGCGCTCAGGCTTTTTTCAGCCGTTCGCAGGCTTCGCGCGTCTGTTCCGCCGAGCCGAAGCCCGTGAGCCGGAAATAGCCTTCGCCGCTCGGACCGAAGCCGGAGCCGGGCGTGCCGACGACGTTCAAATCGTGGAGCAGGTGGTCAAAGAACTGCCAAGACGTCATTCCCGCCGGCGTTTTCACCCAGACATAGGGCGAATTCACGCCGCCCCAGACTTTCAGCCCGATGCCGAGTAGCGCCTCGCGGATCGTTTTCGCGTTCCCGAGATAATGCGCGATGTTCGCCTTGACTTCTACTTGACCTTCGGGCGAAAAAACGGCTTCCGCCGCGCGCTGCACGATGTAGGGAACGCCGTTGAACTTCGTCGTCTGGCGACGATTCCAAAGGCGGTGCAGCGCGATGGATTCGCCGCCCGCGGATTTGACTTTGAGCGTTTTCGGCACGACGGTGTAAGCGCAGCGCGTTCCCGTGAAGCCGGCGGTTTTCGAAAAGCTACGGAATTCGATCGCGCATTCCCGCGCGCCGGCGATTTCGTAAATGCTGTGCGGCACGTCGTCTTCCGTGATGAACGCTTCGTAGGCGGCGTCGAAGAGAATCAGCGCGCCGTTCGCGAGCGCGTAATCGACCCAGACCTTGAGCTGCCCGCGCGTGAGCGTCGTTCCCGTCGGATTGTTCGGATAGCAGAGGTAAACGACGTCGACGGGAACGTCCGGTAGCGCGGGAACGAAATTATTTTCTTCGACGCAGGGCAGGTAAACGAGGTTGTTCCAGCGACCGTCCGCGCCGAGCGTTCCCGCGCGTCCCGCCATGACGTTGGTGTCCACGTAGACCGGATAAACGGGATCGGTAACGGCGATTTTGTTGCCGACGCCGAGAATGTCGCCGATATTGCCCGTGTCGCTTTTCGCGCCGTCGGAAACGAAGATTTCATCGGCGGAAACGTCCGGAACGAGCGGCTGAAAATCGTGCGCGACGATCGCTTCGCGGAGGAATGCGTAGCCTTGTTCGGGACCGTAGCCGCGGAATCCCTCAGCGGTCGCCATTTCGTCCGCTGCCTTGTGAATCGCGTCGATGCAGGCGCGCGGGAGCGGGCGCGTGACGTCGCCGATGCCGAGGCGGATGATTTTTGCGTCGGGACGCGATTCCCTGAGCGCGTTCACTTTTTTTGCGATGTCGGAAAAAAGATAGCTGCCGGGCAACTTCAAATAATTTTCATTCAGCTGAACCATAAGTGCGGGAAGTAAAAAGATTTTTCCGCGAAAAGTCCAAGCGGATTTTGCGGGATCGGCGGGAACGCCCCGCGCGGCGTTTTTTCTTTTCGCGGCACCGTCCGCGGGAACGCGTCTTTGGCTTTCTCCGCCCGCGTCCGCGCGTAAAAAAAGGATTTGACAGGAGGGCGCGCCAGGAATAGAACATCCGCTCAATTTTTTTTATGATAGCGGACAGAGCAATGAGAGAAAAAAGTCGGCAGACGCGGGAACGCCTGCTTGAATCTGCCGAGCGTCTCTTTGCCGCGCGCGGATTCAACGGTGCGTCCATGCGCGACATCACCGTCGCCGCGAAGGTCAATTTGTCCATCGCCTATTACTATTTCAAAAACAAGGAGGATTTGCTGCTGGGTTGCATCGAGAAATACATTTTCCCGATGCTAAAGAAAGAGCGCGAGATGCTGGAAAAAGCCCGCACCGAAGCGGGAGCGGGCAACCCTGTTCCCGCGCGACGGCTACTGGAAGCGATCATGCTTCCGCGCGTGGACGCGCTTTCCGACACGAGCCGCGCGCTGCTCGCCCTCTTGCAGGTGCGCTCGGAAAAAATCAGCAAAACACTGCTTTCCGGGCTGGAAAAGCTGACCGAAGAAGTGCGTGCCGAATTTTTCGGCGAATTTCAGAAGACGTTCCCGCAGCTTTCTCCGGACGAACTGCGCTTTCGCATGGTGAACATGCAATCGCTGTTCACGGGCTGGAAAATCTTGCAGCCGTTTGTGGAGAGCGAACACTCGAAAACCATATCGAAAGCGACGTATATGGACATGTTTCTGACGATGCTCGAACAGATGTTTTCGGCGCCGCCGAGCTTGCCGCCCTCCCATTCGTCGGGGCGCGAGAACGCGTGATTGAACCCGCCGCCGCTTTTTTATTTTTTTTGTCCAAAACGCAGAAAATCATTTATGAAAAAAGACAGAATCACGAAAGGTTTCTTTTTGTCCGCGCTGGCACTGACCGCCGGTCTTGCCGCATTCACCGGATGCGATGAGAAAAAGGACGGTGGGAACGCGCCGAAAGGACCGGCGGAAGTTCCCGTGACGGTCGAGACTGTGAAATATCAAGAACGGGAAATCGTGCAGGAACTGCCCGGGCGCATCGACGCCGTGCGCCTCGCCGACGTTTCCGCGCGAGTGACGGGAATTCTTCTTGAACGCAAATTCGAGGAAGGCGCGAAAGTCGAAGAGGGACAGGTGCTTTTCCAGATCGACCCTGATCCGTTGCTGGCGGCGAAAGACGCCGCAGAAGCGCAACTCGCGGGAGCGAAGGTCGCGCTCGAAGGCGCGGAAATCACATTCAAGCGTTATTCCGAGCTGGTCAAGGTCGGCGGCGTGAGCCAGCAGAATTACGACGACGCCCGCATCGCGGTCGATTCGGCGAAAGCGGCGGTGCTGTCGGCGGAAGCGGCGCTGAAAACGGCGAACATCAATCTCGGCTACGCGTCGGTTACGGCGCCGATTTCGGGCGTCATCGGCGCGGCACTCGTCACGGAAGGCGCGCTCGTCTCGGGCACGGCGCTCACGAAAATGGCGGTGATCCAGCAGATGGATCCGATCAATTTCGATTTCACGCGCTCGACGGTCAACTTCCTCGAACTGCGCAACGCGATCGCCGCGGGAACGGTTCAGAAAATCGACGAGGATTCCGTCGCCGTGAAGCTCATTCTCGAAGACGGCTCGGAGTATCCGCACGTCGGGAAGCTGAAATTTTCCGAAGTTACGGTGGACAAGGCGACCGGCATGTATAAGCTGCGCGCGGAGTTCCCGAATCCCGACAACCTGCTGCTGCCGGGCATGTTCGCCCGCGCGACGCTGGTCGCGGGCGTCGACAAGCAGGCGATTCTCGTTCCGCAGAAGGCAGTTTCGCTCGGCACCGCCGGAAAGGCGACGATTTTCACCGTGGGCGAGGGCGACATGGTCGTGCCGCGCGCGATCCGGATCGGGCAGATGGACGGCGATTTCTGGACGATCCGCGACGGGCTGAAGCCCGGCGACCGCATCGTTACCGACGGATTGATCGCCATCGGGCTCGCGTTTCAGGGCGGGACCGGCGTGAAGGCTGTTCCGCCGCAGAAGAAAGAGAGCGTTCCCGCGGCGTCCGAAAAATAAACGCGCGTCGGCGTGTTTCCGCCTCGTCTTTAAATTCAGCAAAACAAGGAATTTCAAATGGCAAAATTCTTCATCGATCGCCCGGTTTTCGCATGGGTGCTTTCGCTGATGATTATTCTGTTCGGCATCATTTCGATTAAATTTTTGCCGATCGCTCAGTATCCGACCATCGCTCCGCCGTCGATCTCCGTTCAGTCGACTTATGCCGGCGCGTCCGCGGAAACGACGCAGCGGACGGTCACGGCGATCATCGAGCAGCAGCTCAACGGTATCGACAACCTGCTCTACATGACGTCGTCGTCTGACTCGACGGGCAATTCCGAAATCACGGTTTATTTCAATCCGGGAACGAACGACGACACGGCGCAGGTTCAGGTGCAGAACAAAGTCTCGCTGGCGACGCCGATGCTTCCCGCGTCCGTTCAGCAGACGGGCGTTACCGTGAAAAAATCGGCGCGCAACATGGCGCTGGTCTTTTCGGTTTTCTCCAAAAACGACTCGATGTCGAAAGCGGAAATCGGGAATTACATCGCGTCGAACATTCTCGACCAGCTCCAGCGCATCAACGGCGTGGGCGAAGTGCAGTTCTTCGGCGCGGAAAACGCGATGCGCATCTGGCTGGACGCGGACAAGATGAATTCCTTCAACATGACGGCGGCGGACGTCGTGGCGGCGCTCCAGACGCAGAACGTTCAGGTTCCCGCGGGCGAAGTCAACGGCGCTCCCGCCGTTCCCGGCGCGCAGATCGCGATCACGATCCAAGGTCCGGGAACGCTCGAGACGCCGGACGAATTCGAGAACATTTTTCTGCGGACGGCGGAAGACGGTTCCCGCGTCTATCTCCGCGATGTCGCGCGCATCGAGGTCGGCGAGCAGAACTATCAGTTCGAGTGCCATTACAACGGGAAGCAGTGTATGGGCGGCGGCATCAAGCTGGCGACGGGAGCGAACGCGCTCGAAGTTTCCAACGCCGTCAAGGCGAAGCTGAAAGAACTTTCCCAGTATTTCCCCGAAGGGCTGAGCTACGACTTCCCGATGGACACGTCGCTGTTTGTCCGCGTTTCGATCCGCGAAGTGATCAAGACGCTGGTCGAGGCGATCGTTCTCGTGTTCATCGTCATGCTCGTGTTTCTGCAAAATCTGCGGGCGACGTTCATTCCGACGATCGTCGTTCCGATTGCGTTGCTCGGCACGTGCGCCGCGCTCTTCGCGATGGGCTTTTCGATCAACGTGCTGACGATGTTTGGCATGGTTCTCGCGATCGGGATTCTCGTCGACGACGCGATCGTCGTCATCGAAAACGTCGAGCGCATCATGACGGAGGAGGGGCTTTCTCCGCGCGACGCGACGCGCAAGGCGATGGGGCAGATTTCCGGCGCGCTCGTCGGCATCACGCTGGTGCTGACTGCCGTGTTCATTCCGATGGCGTTCTTCTCAGGATCGGTGGGCGTGATTTACCGCCAGTTCTCGCTGACGCTGATCGCGTCAATGGTGTTCTCGCTGTTTTTGGCGATGACGCTGACGCCGGCGCTCTGCGCGACCATGCTGAAGCACAATCCGAACGGGAAAAAGCGCGGGATCGCTGGGCTTTTCAACCGCGGGTTCGAGAAGATGACGCGCGGCTACAAGGGAATTGTCGCGCGACTGATTCGCCATTCCGTAATCGGGCTGGTCGCGTTTCTCGCGATCGGCGCGGGATTCGGCTGGTTTTACCTGCGTTTGCCGACGGCGTTTTTGCCGGACGAAGACCAGGGGAACATCGTCGCGCTGATGCAGCTCCCGCCGACGGCGTCTCAGGAACGCACGCTCGCGCTGATCAAGGAATACGAAGAGTTCGCGCTCGCGCAACCGGAAGTCGATGCCTTGATGGCGATTCAGGGATTCTCGTTCAACGGACGCGGACAGAACGTCGGACTTTCGTTCATTAAGTTGAAAGACTGGGATCTGCGAAAAGGGAAAGAGCATTCCGCCGAGGTGATCGCCGCGCGCATTTCCTCGCATTTCCATAATCACCCGGATGGCTTGATCATTTCGCTGAACTTGCCTCCGATCACCGAGCTCGGGAACGCGACCGGCTTCGAATATCAGATGGAAGACCGTGGCGGGATCGGGCACGAAGCGCTCGTGAACGCGATGAACAAGGTCCTCGAAAAGGCGAACGGCAAGGATTCGTCGATGACCGGCGTCCGTCTGCAAGGCTTGGACGACGGACCGATGCTGAAAATGAACGTCGATAAGGAAAAAGCGCAGGTGCTCGGCGTGGACATCGGTTCGCTCAACAGCGTCATTTCCGTCGCGCTCGGTTCTTCCTACGTGAACAACTTCGTGCAGGGTTCCCGCGTGCAACGCGTGATCGTCCAGCTCGACGCGAAAGACCGCGTTTCGCCCGAAGTCATCGGGAACATGTATGTGCGCACGAACACAGGCGAAATGACTCCGCTTTCGGAAATCGTTTCCTTCGAATGGATTCAGGGTTCGCCCGCGCTGACGCGCTACAACGGCTTTTCGTCGCTGAACATCGTCGGACAGCCGAAGCCCGGCCGTTCGTCCGGCGACGCGATGGAAGAGTTTGACAATCTCGTGCTGAAGTATCTGCCGGAAATCGGCATCAACGGCGTCGGCGGCGAATGGACGGGACAGTCGCTCGAAGAGCGCATTTCCGGCAGCCAGGCTCCCGCGCTTTACGCACTCTCGTTGCTCATCGTTTTCCTTTGCCTCTCGGCTCTGTATGAAAGCTGGTCGATCCCGCTCGCCGTCATTCTCATCGTTCCCGTCGGCATCTTCGGGAGCGTGTGCGCGACGACGCTCGCGGGGCTTTACAACGACGTTTACTTCAAGGTCGGCTTCCTCGTCATCATCGGGCTTTCGACGAAGAACGCGATTCTGATCATCGAGTTCGCGAAGGAACTCCAGGAGCAGGGACGCGGGCTTTACGAAGCGACTTTGCAGGCAGTGCAGATGCGACTTCGCCCGATTCTGATGACGTCGTGCGCGTTCATCCTCGGCGTCGTTCCGCTGGCGCGCGCTTCGGGCGCGTCGTCCGCGGCGCAGAATTCTATCGGCGTGGGCGTCATCGGAGGAATGCTTGCGGCGACGGTGCTCGGCGTCTTCCTGATTCCGTGCTTCTACGTCATCGTCCGCAAAATCTTCCGCGTCGCGGATCGAAAGCCGAACGCGGTGGTCGCGCCCTAATTTTTCAGGAGAAAGAAAATCCAATGATGAAATATCTTTCCGTTCTTCCTTTTCTCGCGTTCGCGAGCGCGTGCACGTCGATGGCGCCGGAATACGAACGTCCCGCGCTCGACGGGATCGTCGCCGAAACGTATGCGGGAATCGCCGCGACGGCGGCGGACGAAACGGCGGCGACGCGCCTCGGTTGGTCGGAGTTTTTCGCCGACGAGCGGCTGAAATCGCTGATCCGTTCCGGTTTGGAAAAGAACCGCGACCTTCGCGTCGCCGCACTCACCGTCGAACAGGTGCGCGCCCAATACGACATTCAGTGGGCGGATCTGCTTCCGAACGTCGGCGGGAACGCCGCGTGGTCGCGTTCCCGCACGAACGAATATCTTTCGACGACCGGCAAGGCGATGACGACGAACGCGTTCACGCTCGGCGTCGCCGCGTCCTACGAAGTCGATCTCTGGGGACGCGTCCGTTCGCTGACGGATCAGGCTCTGGAACGCTGGCTGCAGGCGGCGGAAAACGAACGCGCCGTGCGGATTTCCCTCGTCGCGCAGATCGCCATGCAATATTACACGCTCGAACTGGCGAACGAACGCCTCGCGCTCGCGGAAAAATCGCTCGAAACGACGAAGGAATACCGCGACCAGATCAAGGAACGCTTCGACCGCGGAATCTCGACGGAGCTCGATTACACGTCCGCCGAGGCGCAGTATCAGACCGTCGTTTCTTCGACGGAACAGCTTCGCGAAACGCAGAAGCAGGCGGTCAACGCGCTCGCGCTTCTCGTCGGCGAAACCGAATTGCCAGCGAGCGACGTTCCCGCGCGCCCGCTCGCCGACGCGGATCTGCTCAAACCGCTCGACGCGGGAATCCCGTCGAGCGTGCTCGTGCTGCGTCCGGACGTTCTCGCGGCGGAACGCGCGCTTCGCGCCGCCAACGCGAACATTGGCGCGGCGCGCGCGGCGTTTTTCCCGACGATTTCGCTCACGGGAACGGCGGGCTTGGCTTCGACGGAGCTTGACGATTTGTTCAAGGGGGCGGCGCGCACGTGGAGTTTTTCTCCTTCGCTCAGCGTACCGATTTTCGATTATTTCAACGGGCGGCTTGAAGCGCAGCTCGACGTCGCGGAACTGCAGAAAAAAATCGAAATCGCGAATTACGAAAAGGCGATCCAGACGGCGTTCCGCGAAGTCGCCGACCAGCTCGTCATTCAGGATTCCATCGAACGCCGCATCGCCGCGGACGAAGTCGCCGAGCGCGCACAGAAACGCCGCTACGATCTGACTTCGGAAAACTTCAAGGCGGGCAACGCGCTTTACATCGAAGTGCTGCTGGCGCAGAACGATTGGTTCACCGCTCAGCAGAACAGCGTGCAGACGCGTTTCGCGAAAGTCTCCTCGATGATTTCGCTCTACAAGGCACTTGGCGGCGGCTGGACGGAAGAAAGCGTTCCCGCCGAGGGCGAAAAAGTCGCCGCGTCTTCCGTTCCCGCGTCGGAATAAAAAAA
>CAZWIK010000003.1:61478-71193 GCA_964633895.1 uncultured Enterobacteriaceae bacterium
TCAATCCACTGCAACGACCATGCAACTGCAACACACACCGCGCGTCGCTCTCGTCACGGGAGCGGGAAGAGGAATCGGCAAAGCGATCGCCGAACAGCTTGCGGCTGACGGGCACACCGTCATCTGCGTCTCCAAGAATCCGGCTTCGTGCGGGAGCGTGGCGGACGCGATTTCGGCGGCGGGCGGCAAGGCGGTCGCCAAAGCCGTGGACGTTTCGGACGGAGCGGCTGTCTCCGCCGCCTGCGAGGAAATTTTGAAGGAATATGGCTGCGTCGACATTCTCGTGAACAATGCGGGAATCACGAAGGACGGGCTGATGATGCGCATGAGCGAGCAGGATTGGACGGACGTGATTTCGACGAATCTCTCCAGCGCGTTTTTCTGGGTCAAGGGGCTGTTGCGTCCGATGACGAAAAAGCGCTGGGGCCGCATTGTGAATATTTCGTCGGTCGTCGGCGTTCAAGGCAATGCGGGGCAGGCGAACTACGCTTCGGCGAAAGCCGGGCTGATAGGGCTGACGAAATCGCTCGCGAAGGAATTTTCGACGCGCAACATCACGGTCAACGCGGTCGCGCCAGGCTTCATCACGACGGATATGACGGCGGCGCTTCCGGAAGAAATTCAGCAGAAGATCAAGAGCGTCATTCCGCTCGCGCGCTTCGGCTCGCCCGAAGACATCGCGGGAACGGTGGATTTCCTCTGCTCCGAGAACGCCGGCTACATCACCGGACAGGTTTTTTCGGTTGACGGCGGAATGGCGATGTAAGAGAATCGCCCCCGACGTCGCGGTTCGTTTCCGTCCGCGGGAACGCGCTTGGCGCCTTCAAAACGAAATCTTTATTTTTCCAACAACAAAAACATATCGCTATTATGTCAGACAAAACAATCGAACAACGCGTTAAGGAAATCATCGTTGAACAGCTCAACGTCAATGAAGAGCAGCTTACGCCTGAAGCGTCCTTTATGGGCGACCTCGGTGCGGATTCGCTCGACACGGTTGAACTCGTCATGGCGTTTGAAGAAGCGTTCAAGGACGAAATCAACGGCGAAATTCCGGAAGCCGATGCGGAAAAGCTCAAGACCGTCGGCGACGTCATCAAGTATATCGAAGAAAAGAAAAACGCGGCGAAATAATTCGCGGCGGGAACGTTCTTTTCTGCGTTTGTCTTAAACACTAATATTCCAATTCCAAGTGCAAAACGAATCGAAGACACCGAGAGTTGTCGTAACCGGGATTGGCGTCATTTCCCCGATCGGGAACGATAAGCAGAGTTTCTGGGACGCGCTCGTCGCCGGAAAATGCGGAATCGGCACGGTGACGCGTTTCGATACGACGGACTATGCGTGCAAGGTCGCGGGAGAAGTCAAAAATTTCTCCATCGACGGCTACATGGATCCGAAGGAAGCCAAACGGAATGACCTTTACACGCGCTACGCGGTCGTCGCCGCGAAGAAAGCGATGGAGGACGCCGGGCTGAACATCGGGGACGTGGAACCGAGTCGCATCGGGTGCATCATCGGTTCGGGCATCGGCGGAATGGAAACGATCGAAACGCAGTCGCAGATCCTTTTCGAAAAAGGGCCGCGGCGCGTTTCGCCCTTTATGATTCCCGCGCTGATCTCAAACATGGCGGCGGGACTGGTCGGCATTCTCTGCAAGGCGAAGGCGGTCAATTACGGCACGGTCAGCGCGTGCGCTTCCGGCTCTCACGCGCTCGGCGAAGCACTCCGCCACATTCGCCACGGGGACGCCGACGTGATGATCGCGGGCGGTGCGGAAGCGGCGATCACGCGGCTCGGCTTCGCCGGCTTTGGGAACATGAAAGCACTTTCCACGAATCCCGATCCCGCGACGGCGTGCCGTCCGTTCGACGCCGACCGCGACGGATTCATCATGGGCGAGGGCGCGGGCATTCTCGTTCTCGAAACGTATGAACATGCGGTCGCCCGCGGCGCAAAAATTTACGCGGAATTCGCTGGATACGGCGCGTCCTGCGACTCCTATCACATTACGTCTCCCGATCCAGCCGGCGAAGGTCTCGCCATCTGCTTCAAACAGGCGATTGAAGACGCCGGTCTGAAGCCGGAAGACGTCGATTACATCAACGCGCACGGCACTTCGACCCCGCTCAACGACAAGTTCGAGACGGGAGCGATCAAGAAAGTTTTTGGCGAACACGCGAAGAAACTCGCCGTCAGTTCGACGAAGTCGATGACGGGGCATCTCCTCGGTGCCGCCGGAGGCGTGGAGGCCGCGGCGACGGTGCTCGCGCTCGATAACGGAATCATTCCCGCGACGATTAACTACCACACGCCGGATCCGGAATGCGATCTGGACATCGTTCCGAACGAGGCGCGCAAGGCGGACATCAAGGTCGGCATCAGCGACAATCTCGGGTTCGGCGGGCATAACGCCGCGCTCGTCTTCAAGAAAATCTGACCGACCGTCGGAAAAAAGACGGAAGCCATTCGACGCTTCCGTCTTTTTTGTATCCGCATCGGTTTTTTCGCGGGAACGCCGCCGGAATTTTCTGGTCATCATTTCTTTCTTTTTTTTCCAATGAGAGACTTTTTCAACAAACTTATCGGGCGAGACGACCGCTTTTTCCGTCTACTCGAATCCGCCGCCGAGGAAGCGCACAATTCTGCGCTGATTCTCGAAAAACTTTACAAGGAAGTCGGCGGCTCCGACGGCTTTGAAAAAACGCTCGAATCACTGAACTTTTCTCGAAAAAAAGAAAAAAAACTCGTCCTCGTCATCTCGGAATGCCTATGCACGACGTTTTCGACGCCGATCGAGCGCGAAGACATCGAGGCGCTCGCCAACGCGCTTTATAAAGTGCCGAAGGGAACGTATAAAATCGGCGAACGCCTTTCCATCTGCCCGGAACAGTTCACGTCGGACATCGTCCAGAAGCAGATCTCGATGCTGACGCGCGCGGCGGAAATCGTCGTCCGCATGACGGGAACGCTTCGCGCGATTAAGGACGTCGAGCGGATTCAGGACGATTACGAGCTTGTGCAGACGATCGAGGGCGACGCGGATCGCCTGATGGTCGGGCTGTTGCGCGACCTTTATCAAGGCAATGTTTCCGCGAAGGAAGTCATCATTCTTAAAGACATGTATGAGCTCCTCGAAGACACGATCGACCATTGCCGTGACGCGGCGAAGGTCATTTTCCAGGTCGCTCTGAAATATTCCTGAACGCGAGTTTTTCCGCAGTCGTTCCCGCGCGGGAAGGCGTGTTTTCCGATGACCATATTTCTCATTGTTTTGTTTGCGGCGTTGGTGTTCGAATACATCAACGGCTTTCACGATTCCGCGAACGCGATCGCGACGTCGATTTCCACGCGCGCGCTGATGCCGAGGCAGGCGATCGTGCTCGCCGCGGTGATGAATCTGCTCGGCGCGCTGTGGGGAACCGCCGTCGCGAAGACGATTTCGGAGGGGCTCGTCGATGCGGTCGCGATCAATATGCACGTGATCGCGGCGGCGCTCCTTTCGGGCATCGCGTGGAATTTGATCACGTGGTGGTTCGGGATTCCGTCTAGCTCCTCGCATGCGCTGGTCGGCTCGCTCTGCGGGAGCGCGCTCGCGAAGACGACGGAAACGAGCTTCGCGGAGCTTGCGGCGTCCGCGCACCACGCATTGCCCGCCGGACACGCCGCCGGAGACATCGACTGGAGCGTGCTTTATTGGTCGATCGACGGCGGCACGAAAGGGCTTTGGCCGAAACTCGTCATGCCGATGCTGCTTTCGCCGGTGCTCGGTCTCGTGCTCGGAATGATCGTCATGACGCTGTTTTTCATCATCCTGAGAAGAACGAAGCCGGCGATGGTTCAGTTCATTTTCAGTAAATGCCAGATTTTTTCCGCGGCGGGAATGGGCTTCGCGCACGGCACGTCCGACGCGCAGAAAACGATGGGCATCATCACGCTCGCGCTCGTCGCGGGAACGGCGGCTGGCGCGTTCGACAGCAACCCGTCGTGGCTTCATTTTCTCAATCTTCCCGAAGGTTCGGACGTTCCAGTCTGGGTGAAAGTGATGTGCGCGCTGGTCATGGCGGCGGGAACGGCGGGCGGCGGCTACCGCATCATTCGCACGATGGGACACAAGATGGTGAAACTGCTTCCCGTGCACGGATTCGCGGCGGAATTGACGTCGGCGTCGATTCTCATCGGGACGTCCCAGCTCGGGATGCCGGTTTCCACGACGCACGTCGTTTCGACGTCGATCATGGGCGTGGGCATCGCCAAGGACGCGAGCCAAGTCAACTTTTCGACGGTTACGCGCATTCTTTGGGCGTGGGTGCTGACACTTCCCGTGTCGATGTTCCTCGGCTACTGCATTTACAGCGCGATCGTCTGGCTGCTGCCAGTCGCCGCGGGAACGCCCGCCTGATTTTTCCGCGTTCCCGAAAAATCGCGTTTCCGCGCGGGAACGCCGGATAGCGGGGAAAGCGAATCGTTTTCCCGAAAAAAAACTGTTGCGCGGGAATGCGTCAGAAGCTAATTTTCACGCTCGCGTTTTTCGCGGCTGTCGTATAACGGCTATTATGTGACCTTCCCAAGGTTGAGACGAGGGTTCGACTCCCTCCAGCCGCACCACTTGAAAAATGTAGCATTCAAGCGGAAATCTTTCAGCGGATACGAATGCCTCGTCGCACAATCATTCCCAATTTTTGCAGTCACATGAACGCTGAGGCTCGGGGTGCGGGAACGCATTTCTTCCGCCGCGCCATTCGAAAAACTCTTTCGCAAGGTCGCTGAATCGCGTTTTTTTTCGTTTTTCGGCATGCGCAGCACGTTTTACATTTCCGGACACCGCAATCCCGACGCGGACAGCGTCGCGAGTGCGTATGCGCTGGCGGAGCTTCGCCGCGCGCAGAATCCCGATGCGGATTACGTTCCCGTCTGCCCGGGCGTGTTGCCCGAACGCGCGGCGCATCTGTTCCGCCGATTCGGCGCGACGCCGCCGCAGCAACGCAACGACGTTCATCTGCGCATGAAGGATCTGCTTTCCACCGCGCCGGTCGTTCTCGCGGGAACGTCGCTTTTCGACGCAGTGAATCTCCTGCGCGAGCGGGGCGTCCAACAGCTTCCGGTTACGGACGGGAACGGTCGCTACCTCGGAATGCTGAGCGCGCTTTCCCTGCTTTCCCGTCTGCTCAACATCGGAACGGACGACGGCGACAGCTTCGCCGGACGCCGGATCCGCAGTTCCGTTTCCCTAATGCGTCGCGTGCTCGATGCGGAAATGCCGTCGGCGTTCGACGCGGACGAGATTCGGGATTTCGACGTTTACGTCGCCGCAATGCGCGCCGAAAGCTTCGAAGACCATATTCCCGCGCGGGAAAACAAGAATCTCGTCGTCATCGTCGGAGACCGTCCGGAAATTCTCTGGAAAGGGATCGACAACGGCGTGCGCCTGCTCGTCGTCACGGGAACGCGCGACGTTCCGGGCGGCGTGATCGCGTCCGCGCGTTTGCACGGCGTTTCCGTTCTGAAAACGCGTCTGGATTCTGCGACGGTAACGCGGCGTCTGAAATTTTCCATGCCGGTCGAGCTCGCGGAAATTTCTTCCGCGGGAACGCTCGCTCTCGCGCCGGACGACCGTTTGCGCGATTTCCGCACGCGGATTCTGCGTTCGTCTTCAGAAATTTTTCCCGTCGTCGAAAGCGGCGGAACGCTCGCTGGAGTCGTTTACAAAAAAACGCTTTCCGAGCCGCCGCCTTACCGGATGATTCTCGTCGACCACAACGAGCCGGAACAGCGGATTCCGGGTTCGGAAGAATTGTCCGTCGTCGAAATCGTCGATCATCACCGCATCGGCACGATCGGCACGTCGCAGCCGATCCGCTTCACGGCGGACGTCGTCGGGAGCACCTGCACGCTCGTCGCGAAAATGTTTCGGGACGCGGGCGTTCCCGTCGGCGCGGCGACCGCAGGAATCCTGCTCGGCGGGCTGATTTCCGACACGCTCGTTTTGAAATCGCCGACGACGACGCCGCTCGACCGTGAAATTTGCGCGGATCTGGAATCGATTTCTGGCGTTTCCGCGCGGGAACTGATGGACGAGTTGCTGAAAATCGATTCGCCGCTGGCGGCGAAAGGCGTGCGCGACGTGCTCAACGGCGACCGCAAGGATTACGCGTGCGGCCGCCGCCGCTTCGCGCTGGCGCAAGTCGAGGAATCGAACCTGCAGCTACTGTTTTTGCGGAAAGCGGAACTGGAACAGGAAATGCGTGACGCCTGCGCCGCCGGCGGAATCAGCTTTTTCGGACTGCTCGTGACGGACGCCGTGCGCGAAACCTCCGATCTGCTGGCGGTCGGGGACGAGGAAATTCTCCGCGCGCTACATTACGAACGCGTCGCGGACGGCGTGTTTTCCTTGCCCGGCGTGCTTTCCCGCAAGAAACAGCTTCTGCCGCAGATGCTCGCCGTGCTCTCCGAGCTCGACGACTGAGGCGCGGGAACACATTTTTTTTGTTTCACGGGAACGCCAAATTGTTAGGATTTAAGAAAACCGAAAATACAGAAAACCGTGCAGCACTTTCGCGCAAGATTTTTGAAAAACGCCTCGCAGACTGTCTTCTTTTTTGTTTGCGCGGCGGCTTTGCACGGCAAGGATTTCGGCGGTGTGTCGCCTGCGGAAACGGACACGGTCATCGATTTCGACGAAATGCGGCTGAACGCGGACGGCGAGCAGCAACTGAGCGGGAACGTCTGCGTTACGGCGGGAGCGCTCCAGCTGCGCACGGAGGAAATGATTTACAATTCCGAAACGCGAATGGCGGAAATTCCCGTGCCGGCGACGCTCGATTTTCAGAATTCCCGCTTCGTTTTGTCTTCGGCGAAATTCGACGGCGTGGATCAGAAACTCGTCGCAGAAAACGTCCGCGGCGGGCGCAATTTCGCGTTTTTCGAGGGCGGGACGATTTCGGCGACCCGCGATTTCGCGGAAATCGAAGACGCCGCGTTTTATCTGGGCGAGCCGCATTGGTCGACGATTTCTTTTACGACGGGACGGCTTTCCTATGACGCGGAGGAAGATTATTTTCATCTGGGCGTGTCGGCCTTCCGCATCGCGGGCGTTCCCGTGCTGCCGCTCCCGCCGATGTCCGTCGTGCGCTTCGATCGCCCGCCCGTGCGCGTTTGGCTGAACACGGGCGAAAGCGGCGCGGCGGGCGTCTATATGCGTTCGGAGGTTTATCTGACGCTCTGTGACGAGGTCGAGCCGGGCGTTCTTTTCGATTTCTACGAGCGTTCCGGTCCGCTCATCGGTCCGGCGGGAGCTTACGACACGCGGGATTCGGACGGTCCGCTGAAAATGAAAGGGTATTTCCGTTCCGGATACATCAACGACACGGGCTCGCGCGATCCCGACATTTACGGCAATTCGATCGTCGGGCGCCGCGGCTTCATCGACTGGTTTCACAAGCAAAATCTGGAGAAACTTGAAATTTCCGCATCCGTTCACCGATGGAGCGATTCGGAAACGATGCGCAATTTTCGTCCGAAAATTTACGACGAGAATCAGAATCCGGACAGCTACGCCGAAGCCGTTTTACCCAACGATTATTATTACCTTTCCGCGTTCACGCGCGTTTACGTGAACGATTACCAGAACGTTCAGCAACGCCTTCCGGAAGTGCGTTTCGACCTGAATCCCGTCGAACTCGGGAACACCGGAATTTATCAACATCTCAGCGCGTCGTATGCGCTTCTGCGCGAAGAATCTTCCGACCAGTACGATTTCGTCCGCAACCGCGTGTTGACCAACGACGGGGACGCGGTGGAGAGCTCCCGCGCGAACGTCTACGTCGGCTGGACGCGCCCGATGAAATTCGGCGATTTCGCGACGCTCACGCCCGTCGCGGGCCTGATGGTCACGCACTACGGGCGGACGCTGAGCGACGATCCCGCGGACACCTACACGCGCACGCTCGGGCAAATCGGCTTCGACTTAGAGTTCGTCTTTTCGGGAACGTGCGGCTATCAGAACAAAACCTGGAAAATCGACGGGCTGCGCCATGTGCTGCGCCCCGTTTTTCAATACCGCTATATTCCAAATCCGACCGACGGAGCCGGGCGCATTCCCGCAATCGACCGCGAAATTTATCTTTCCCGCCCGACGATCATCGACCTCGCCGGCAATCGCGCGCTCGACGAGCTTTACGACGAACACGTCTTCCGCATCGGGCTGGAAAATCTCTTTCAGACGCGCCTCGAGGACTACGGTTCCCGCGACCTTCTCGAATTCAACATCTATCAGGATTTCAGAAAAACGTATCGCCCAGACGACACGCGCACACTTTCCGATAACTTCATCGCGATGACGCTCACGCCCGCACCGTGGCTCAAATTCTCGCTCGACCATCGCATGGACGTCTACGATTTCTCGACGAATTCCCTCTCGACGAGTACGACGTTCACCGACGGCGACGTCTGGTCGCTGACGCTCGGAACGACACACCTCTACAAAAATCCCTATCCGTCGGCTTACGGCGAATCCAAAACGCGGCAGGTTTACGTTCTCGCCAATTATCGGCTGAATTCGTTCTGGGAAGCCTTCGGCGAATGGCGCTACGACGATAGAAAAAATCTGATGACGGATCAGATTTACGGCGTCCGCCAGCGGCTCGGCAACATCTGGGAAATCGAATATTCCGTCCGCTACCGCCGCGACGCCGGAGACGACAGCGATTTCAGCCTCAACGTCGGCGCGAGCATCATGATGTTCTGACAATGCCCGCCGACAGCGCAGAGAACCCCGACGCGGCGGCTGCGTTCCCGCAGATGCCGAAAATCCGCGACGGGCTTTTCGAGGACGAAGCCCCGATCGTGCGGCTTTCCCGCTTCGAAGGTCCGCTCGACCTGCTGCTTTATCTCATTCGAAAAAACGAAATCGACATTTACGACATCCCGATCGAATCCGTCACGAGCCAGTATCTCGAAATCCTTCGCGGGAACGAACGCATGAATCTCGACGTCGCCGGAGAATTTTTCGTGATGGCGGCGACGCTCATGTATATCAAGAGCCGAATGCTTCTGCCCGCCGGCGAAACCCTTCCCGAAAAAGACGCCGCCGCGGGAACGGACGACGGCGGCGAGCCGCTCGACCCGCGCTGGCAACTCGTCCGACAACTCATCGAATACAAACGACTCAAAACATCGGCGGAACACATCGCCGAGCTCATCGCGGAGCGGCAGGATTTTCTCCCGCGCGAAATCGTTCCCGAAGAAGAAACGGCACAGCGCCCCGTCGCTCCCGTCGCACGAATGGATTTGTGGAACGTCTTCAACCTCGTGCTCAAACGCCTCGCCGACCGCATTCTGCCCGGAGAAATTCAGGGCGACACGATAACGATCGCGCGGCGCATGGAAGACATTCTCGCGCGGATACGCCTCGAAAAATCTTTCGCGTTCACCGCACTGCTTCCGGAAAAACTGACGGTCGCCGTGCTCGTCTCGACTTTTCTGGCGTGCCTCGAACTGGCGCGCCTCGGCATGATCATCGTGCGGCAGGACGAAGTTTTCGCGGAAATTTACTGCGATGCGCGCGAAGAGGGCACCGAGACGCTCCCGCCGCAGACCGCGCCCGACGGGAACGCGGATTCCTCCGAGCTCCCGCTCTTTTGAGTGCGCGGCGAAAACCGTTTTTTTTTGTGTTTTTTCAAAAAGTCTCGCGCTCGCGGGAGCGATTAAACTTTTA
>CAZWIK010000004.1:0-29399 GCA_964633895.1 uncultured Enterobacteriaceae bacterium
AAATTCTTTGAAAAAAGACTCTGGATTGTTCAAATCGCCACGTGCATTCCGTGGCTCATCACGTTTTTTTCGCTCCGGCATGACGCTCAATATTTATTTGGTGCAATTCATCATCATCGATTTTTGCAAAGAATATGCGTTCCCGTTTGGATTCCTCTGCGCCGTCGCGCTGATCCTGTGTTCGGCGGCGATTCTCGGTCGCGCGGTAAACGGATTGCGCCGAATTCCGGAAATTCTCCAAAACCGCGATTTTTCGTCGTTCCCGCACTGAGTGAAATCTGAATCGCTTCGGCGGCAAATCAAAAAAAAGCGTTCCCGCGCGGCAAAAGCCGATTTTCGCGGGAACGCTTTTTTTTGCGCGCGGCGGCACGGGAACGCCGGACGCGCGCGCGTTTTTCGGATTTTCAGAGCTTCACGCCGAGCGCTTCGGCTGCGGTCGCGCGCTCTTCCTTGAGTTCGTTGATCGACGCGTCGATTTTCGCGCGGGCGAAAGCGTTGATCGGCAGATTCGGAACGATTTCCCAAGAGCCGTCCGCCTTCGTGCGCACGGGGAATCCGGTGATGATGCCCGGTTCCGTGCCGTATTCGCCTTTGGAGATGACGCCGACGCTAAACCAGTCGCCCGCCGGCGTGGGCGTCACGAGATTGCGGACGGTTTCGATCGCCGCGTTCGCCGCCGAAGCCGCCGAGGACGCCCCGCGCGCTTCGATGATCGCCGCGCCGCGCTTCTGCACGATCGGAATGAACGAATTTTCGAGCCATTCCTTGTCGGTGATGACTTCCGTCGCAGGCTTGCCGTCGATCGTCGCGTTCGTGAAATCCGGGAACTGCGTCGAAGAGTGATTTCCCCAAATCGTCATATTTTTGACGGCGGAAACGTGAACGCCCGCTTTCTGCGCGAGCTGGGATTTGCCGCGATTTTCGTCGAGGCGCGTCATCGCGAAGAAGCGTTCTTCGGGAACGCCCGTCGCGTGGCGCATCGCGATCAGCGCGTTCGTGTTGCAGGGATTGCCGACGATGAAAACGCGGACGTCCTTCGCCGCGTTTTCCGCGATCGCCTTGCCCTGCCCGACGAAAATTTTTCCGTTGATGCCGAGCAGATCCTTGCGCTCCATGCCGGCTTTGCGCGGAACGGAACCAACGAGCAGGCACCAGTTCGCGTCCTTGAACGCGACGGCGGGATCGCTCGTCGCGACGATGTCCGTCACCAGCGGGAACGCGCAGTCCTCAAGCTCCATCACGACGCCGTGGCACTTCGGGAGCACGGGCTCGATTTCGAGAAGATTCAGCGCGACGGGCTGATCCGGTCCGAAAACGTCGCCGGCGGCGATGCGGAAAATCAGAGAATAAGCGATTTGTCCGGCGGCGCCGGTAATCGCAACGCGAATAGGTGTTTTTGCCATAGTGATTCAGCTTTTTTTTGTGGTTTTAAAAAGTTTTTACAGAATGCCGCGCAACGCCGAAAAAATCAACGCGAAGTTTTGCCCGCGCGCGTGTTTTTCCGTGAAAAAAAAAACGCCGCGAAAGCCGCGTTCCCGCAATTTTTTTTCCCAAAGCGTTCCCGCGGGCAAAAACTACGCCCGCGGATGCGCCTTTTTGTAGGCGGATTTGAGCCGAGCGAGCGTGATGTGCGTGTAAATCTGCGTCGTCGAAAGATTCGCGTGTCCGAGCTGTTCCTGCACAAGGCGGAGATCCGCTTCGTGGTCGAGCATGTGCGTGGCGCACGAGTGCCGGAGCTTGTGCGGCGTGATGTCCATCGGCAAACCGGCGAGCGCGAGGTATTTTTTCATTCGCCGCTGAAACGTCACGGGAGAAATTGCCCGACGCGCCCTGTCGTGTCCGCGAAAAAGCGGTTCGTCGGCGGCGACGCAGCCGAGAAAATTTTTCAGCGCGGTCAAGGCTTCGATTGCGGTTTCGCCGACGGGAACGACGCGGGTCTTGCCGCCTTTGCCGAGCACGCGCACCGTTCCCGCGGAGAAATCGACGGCGCCGAGCGTCAGCCCGCAAAGCTCGCTGATGCGCAGTCCGCCGCCGTAAAGCGTTTCGAGCGCCGCGCTATCGCGCAGAAACTGCGCTTCGTCGATCGCGCCGTCCTCGAGCGCGGCGCGCGGCATCGCCAGAAGTTCGCCCGCCTGTTTTTCCGTCAGAAATTTCGGGAGCGCTTTCGACAATTTCGGCAGAACGATTCCCGCGAGCGGAGAATTTTCCAGTTTCCCGCGCCGTTTCATCCAGCGGAAAAACGTGCGCATTGCGGAAACGCGGTTGTGAATTGTCCTGCGGGAAAGCGGCTCGTTCCCGCGCTGGCGTTCGATGATGAAATCGCGGATTTCACGGCGGGAAAGCGAGGAAAAATCGCCTCGGAAGCCGCACGCCGATTTCGCCCAGAGCGAAAGGTCGCGCAGGGCTTCCTCGTAATTGCGCACCGTACAACGCGACAGCCGGCGTTCGTTGCGCAGGTGCGCGCAAAACACGGCGACCGTTCTCGCGCCCGGAAACTTCGGTGGCGGCGCGTCTCTGAATTCGGAACGGACGACCGTGAACGCCATTTTCGCTTTTCCGACGCGGGAACGCTCAGGCGTTTCTGTCGCCGTGTTCCGCGGTTACCTTGATCGTGATGCCGCCGCGCGCGCCGAATTCACCGACGACCTCGCACCACACGGGCTCGAGCGCAGCGACGAGATCGTCGAGAATCTGATTCGTCACGTGTTCGTGAAACGTGCCTTCGTTGCGGAACGACCACAGATAAAGTTTGAGCGATTTCGATTCGACGATTTTTTCCGCGGGAATGTAGCGTATCGTGATCGTCGCGAAATCCGGTTGCCCCGTCGCCGGACAGACGCAGGTGAATTCTTCCGTGCGCAGTTCCACGACGTAGCGCCGCTGCCGATTGTGGTTCGGGAACGCTTCGAGCTTCCGCACGGGAACGTTTCGCGTCGCGCCGATGGAAAGCCCTTTCAAATCCTCAGGTTGCGTAAGCATGATGCGGAATTTACGTCCGCGTGCGCGTTCCCGCAACGATTTTTCTGCGGCGGCGCGACGCGAGGAAACGTTCGTGCAGCTCTTCGACGTCGCGCTCTGCGCGCGGGCGCGCGTTTTGTGGAGAGAATCCGAAAATTTAATGTCCGTTTTAAATGCGCGAAAAAGCGCGTCGGAATTCGGGAAAAAACGGGAACGGAAATTCTTTTTTTTTCGATAAAAAAGACGCTTTGGACTTGCAAGCGCGAGAACGCCGACGCAGTATTCCCGCCGCTCTGCAGTGTTCGAGCCTCCGTTAAAACGCTCTTTTCCTATGAGTATATTACGGGATTCGCGAAATGCGCGGGAACGCCATACCGCCTCAGGCGGAAGGCGCGAATGCGCAAATGCGAAACCCACCTTGCTGTAAACGGTGCAAGAGATTTATCTGGAGACGGCACAGGCGGAGCTTTTTTTTCTGCCCGCGGTCGTCGCAGGAACGCCCGAAACGGCAAAAGACGGACGCGTGACCCACGTTCCCGCGCGTTCAAGAATGGTAGCCCGAAAGCTGCTTTTTGAGATATTCCACGTCGCGTTTCACTTCGGCGTCCACGTCCATGCGATCCCGAATCGTCTTCTTCGCGTGAATGACGGTGCCGTGGTCGCGCCCGCCGAACGCCGCGCCGATCGCCACGAGCTTCATGTCCGTGAGTTCGCTGCAAAGGAACATCGCGACCTGGCGCGCGAACGCGACCGGTGCCGTGCGATCCTTCATTTTCATTTTCGCTTCGGGAACGTTATAATGCTCGGCGACGCGCCGCTGAATCGCTTCGACGTCGATGCGCTTCGTGTGATTTTTGATGATCAGGCTCTGCAGAAGCTGTTCCACCGTCGCGATGGAAAGCGTTTCGGGCTTGCGCACGTTGACGAACGCCGTGAGCGTGTTGACCGCGCCTTCGAGATCACGCACGCTGTGGGAAATGTTTTCCGCGACGAATTCGAGCACGCCGGAATAACGCTGGTAATCGAAATGGCGCGCTTCCGCTTTCTGCCGGAGAATGGCGAGGCGCGTTTCAAGGCTCGGTGGCTGAATGTCGGCGGAAAGCCCGTTCTGAAAGCGCGAAACCAGACGGTCGTCAAGCCCGGCGATGTCGTTCGCGGGGCGATCGCTCGTCAGAATCACCTGACTGCGGCGCGTGATCAGCGCGTTGAACGTGTGGAAAAACGCTTCCTGCATCTGCGCCTTTCCAGAAAAAAACTGAATGTCGTCCACCAACAACACGTCGGCTTCGCGGTAGCGACGTTGAAATTCCAGCGCGTTTTTTTCGCGCAGAACCGTGTTCAGAAAATCGTTCGCGAACGCTTCACTCGTGACGTAAACGATCTTGTAAGGCGGAAGTTTTTTCGCCTGGCGGTCATCGAAAATGCGGTTGGCGATAGCGTGCATCAGATGCGTTTTGCCGACGCCCGTCGGACCGAAAAGGAAAATCGGATTGTAGCTCGTTTCCTTCGGCTGCATTGCGACGCTCATCGCCGCGTTGAACGCCAGATCGTTTTGCGCGCTGACCACGAAATTGTCGAACGTATAGCGGCTGTCGATCGACGGCGGGCGCGACGCGGAGCGGGAAGAAAACAGCGGCTGAGCGGCGGACGCCGCAGGAACGTCCGCGGAAAACGGCAGCGTTCCGGCGGGAACGCCCGCGTCCGGAGCCGAAATTTCCGTTTCCTCGGGGGCGACGATCTGAAACTCGATGTCTGTTCCCGCAGCGTTGAAAAGTGCTTTTTCAAAGTCGCTCTTGTAGTTCTCTTCGAGCCAGACAGCGTCGAACAAATTCAGCGCGATGAGCTTCAGCACGCCGTCCTCCGAGGCGCGAATGTGAATATTTTTGATGCGCTGATCAAATTCGTTGGGCGAAATGCGTTTGCTTCGGTGAAGTTCTTCCTTCGCCGAGTTCCATATTTCCTGATGATTCATCGTTAAAGTGGGCATTTGGATTTCAAAAAAAAAAGGCTATTCACATCTGTTGGCTCTCGCGCGGCGGATTCGTCCGAATCCCGCCGCAGGCGGAAATTTCTTCTTCAAAGCGGACTTTCGCGCCGAAAAACCGTCGTTCCCGCACGGAAGCGTTCCCGTGCGAATGCGATAAATAAAAGGATTCAAGGCGTTTGGTCATTTTGTTTTCGAAAAATCTCCTCCGACGGGAACGCCGACGCGTCCGCCGAAAGCGAAATGTGAGGGTCAGTCTGTTCGAGGAGGCGATATTGCGCAAGGGGAAGTTTCGTCCACCCTATTCACAATTTATTGTAAATAACTTTTCCGGATTCGTGCTTGCCAAGACTCGCCGAAAACTTTCCCGCACGGAAACCCCATATTTAAGCGTAAAAATGATTTGTAAAGCCTTTTTGAAGAAAATTATTCCCACGTTATCCGCAAAAAATTCACGATTTTTTTCCTATCCCCTCCCTCCGTCGTTTTTTTTTCTTCGCGAAAAAAAATTCCCTGCGGAAAAAGAGATTTCGCCTTGGAGAAAAAGCGTTCCCGCAGCGAGGCTTTTTTCTTCCCATGAAAATCTTTGCGTCCCGCATTCGAAAATCCTAATTTTTCCTCATGGCTTCGATTGACGAATTGATTAAAACGGTCGCCCGACTGCGCGCGCCGAACGGCTGCCCTTGGGATCGGGAACAGACGCACCGCTCGCTGTGCGCGGGAATGGTCGAGGAAGTCGCGGAATTTCTCGAAACGGTCGATCTCGACGAAAAAGCGCACATGTGCGAGGAACTCGGCGACCTGCTCCTGCAAGTCGTGATGCACGCGCAGATCGCTTCGGAAAACGGCGATTTCACGTTCGACGACGTGGCGCGCGGCGTAAATGAAAAGATGATACGCCGCCACCCGCACGTCTTCGGCGACATTTCCCTGAAAGATTCCGCCGCCGTGCTCAAAAAATGGGACGAAATCAAGGCGAAGGAACGCAGCAACAGCACGAAACCGAAGACGGATTCGCCGTTCAAAGACGTTCCCGCCTCGCTCTCCGCACTTTTCCGCGCGCGGGAAGTCTGGAAAGCCGTGACGAAAAAAAATCTGGACGCGGGCGAAACGGTCGACCGCGCGAAAGTGGACGCGCTCGCGGGAACGCTCGACGAAGAATCCGCAGGCGACGCGCTTTTTGAAATCGTCGCCGCGTGTCGTCAGGCGGGCATCGATCCGGAAAGCGCGTTGCGCCGGAAGACGCTCGCCGTGCGCCTCGCCTGCCTGAAAAACGCCAGCGCGTGAGCGCGTGGGAACGCGCCGTTCCCGCAAAAAAAATAAACAGAAGAAAAAATGGCGGACGCGTTTGAAATCAGCCTCGGTTCCGCGGGAACGGTCGTCGTTTCGCTGGAACGTTCCCGCCGCGCGAAACGCATGACGCTGCGCGTGCTGCCGAATGGCGCGCCCGTCGTCGTCGTTCCCGAAAACGCCCACGGGAACGTCGAAAGCCGCGCGCGCGCATTCGCCGAGGAAAACGCGCTCTGGCTTCGCCGCGCCATCGCGAGAATGAGCCGCCGCCCGCGAACCGAGAGCCACACGCTTTTCGATTATCTGAAAAACCGACCCGAAATTTCCGCGCTCGGGAAAGCCCACACCGTCGAATTCGGCACGGCGTCTCTCGAACCGTTTTACGTTTTTCGGGAAAGCTCGCCCGTCTCCGTTTTTTGCCTGCGCGCCGGCAGCGAAAACGAAGATCTGAGGGAAATTTTGCGCAAACTCGCCGCCGCCGTGCTTCCGCCGCGCGTGAGAACGCTGTGCGCGCGCCACGGCGTTTCCGCCGGAAAAATTTCCGTGCGGGCGCAGCGTTCCCGCTGGGGCTCTTGCACGGCGACCGGCGACGTCTCGCTGAACTGGCGGCTCGTCCTGCTGCCGCCGGAACTGCAAGATCACGTCATTCTTCACGAGCTGGCGCACCGCGTCCACATGGACCACTCCGGGGAATTTTGGGATTTGCTCAACTCGTGGGATCCGCAGACGGGAACGCACGATCGGGAACTCTCGAAAAAATGGGGACTGCTGATTTTCTCCATCGAAGAAAATTCATGAGCACCGCCTCCGCGCGGGAACGCGGAAATCCGACAAAACTTCTGTCGCGCACGCGCGGGAACGGATTTTGAAAAAAAATATTGACGGGAACGCCGCGCGGGAGTTTTCTTTTCGAAAAATTTCACCCATGAGCCGAGTTTTGTCCGCAAATAATTTTTTCTGGTGGCGTCTCTGCACGAGCAGCGGACGACGGCTTGCCGCGTAAGCCGAGATTGAAGACGGCATTTCAGTCTTAACTGGAAAAAAAAGCAAGCAGACGACCGCAGATTTTCTTTCTGCGGTCTTTTTTTTGAAAAAAACACACACAAACGACCGAAAATTCTTAAAATCCATTTTTCAATGAAAACGACGAAACAGCTTCCGGAACTTTCCGCGAAATACGTCAGCGATCCGCTCGGGCTTTACATTGCGGCGAAGCGCGGGCGACGCGGCACGAACACGCTTCTGCTCGAATCCGCGGACATCACCACGCACGCGGGAACGCAAAGCCTCATCATCGCCGACGCGAGTCTGCGCATTTCGTGCCGCGGGCGGAACGTCCGCGTCGAAGCACTCACGGAAAACGGCGCGGCGGCATTCGAACCGCTGAAGACGTTGCTCGCGGAGGTTCCCGCCGTGCAGTCTGGCACGGGAACGCTCGAATTCGCATTCCCACCGATCGACGCGGAAACCGACGAGGAAAGCAGACTGCGCGCGCGTTCTCCGCTCGACGTTCTGCGCGCGCTGCGCAAGGCGTTCGCGCCGAAAGAACGCCCCGAACGCTTTCTGCTCGGCGGGATTTTCGGCTACGATCTGATCGAAGTTTTCGAAAAACTCCCGCCCGTCGCCGAAAGCGCGAACACCTGCCCGGATTTTCTCTTTTATCTCGCGGAAACCGCCGTCGTCATCAACCACGTCGAAAAGACGACGACGCTCTCGTCGCTCGCGCTTTCCGACGACGAAAAAACGGCGGCGAGGCTCGCGAAGCGCCTGCGGGAACTGAAAGCCGACTGCGCGAATTCCGTTCCCGCGGCGGAAGAAAAAAAAGCCGACGGCAGCGCGGGAACGCTGGAAATCAGGCTCGGCAAAAGCGACAAAACCTACGGCGCGGAAGTCGAATATCTGAAAACGTTCATCCGCAAGGGCGACATTTTCCAAGTCGTGCCGTCGCGAACGTTCAGCGTCGATTGTCCGAATCCGGAAGCCGCCTACCGCGTGCTTCGGCGCAACAATCCGAGTCCCTACATGTTCTACGTCGACGACAGAGAATTCGCGGTTTTCGGTGCCTCGCCGGAAATTTCCGTGAAGTTCACGCAGGCGACGCGCCTCGTCGAGCTTTATCCCATCGCGGGAACGCGCAAACGCGCGCTGAACGCGGACGGCAGCGTCAATCTCGATTTGGATTCCCGCATCGAATTCGATCTGCACATGGACACGAAAGAGCTTTCCGAGCATCTGATGCTCGTCGATCTGGCGCGGAACGATCTCGCGCGCATCGCGAAACCGAACACGCGCCGCACGAGCGAGTTGCTCAAAGTCGACCGATACAGCCACGTGATGCACCTCGTCTCGCACGTTGTCGCAGAACTGCGGGAAGACCTCGACGCGCTACACGCCTACCTCGCCTGCATGAACATGGGCACGCTCACGGGAGCACCGAAAATCCGCGCGACGGAACTGCTCCGAGACGTCGAGCGGGAACGGCGCGGAAGCTACGGCGGCGCGGTCGGCTACATCAGCGGGAACGGCGACATGGACACGTGCATTTTGATTCGCTCCGCGTTCGTGAAAGACGGCGTCGCGACCGTCCAGGCGGGCGGTGGCGTCGTGCTGGATTCCGTTCCGCAAAACGAAGCCGACGAATCCCGAAACAAAGCGATGGCACCGCTCGCCGCGATCGCGGAATCGCAGAACAAACGCCTCGCGTAAGTTTTTTCTCGAAGAAAAATCCGCTCCGAAAACTTTTTTTTAACGAAATCACGTCCATGAAACCGCGCAACATTTTCATTCTCGATAATTTCGATTCGTTCACCTACAACCTCGTGGACGAATTCCGCTCCGCCGGACACAACGTGAGCATTTACCGCAACAGCGTTCCCGCGGAAACGATTTTCCGCAAAATGCGCGAAACGGAAAACCCGATTCTCGTCATTTCGCCCGGACCGGGAAATCCCGACGAAGCCGGTTGCCTGTTGCCGCTGATCGGGCTCTGCTGCAAAAAATTCCCGATCATCGGAATCTGCCTCGGACATCAGGCGATCTGCCGCTTTTACGGCGGAGTCGTCGGTCCCGCGCCGGAAATCATGCACGGCAAAAGCTCGCTGATCACGCACACGGGAACGGGACCATTCGAGGGAATGCCGAATCCGCTCCCGTTCGCGCGCTATCACTCGCTCGCGGCGACGGTCGTTCCCGCCGCGCTCGAAGTCATCGCGCAGTTCAACGGCGTCGCGATGGCGGTGATGAACCGCGCGGACCGCGTCGTCGGATTTCAGTTCCATCCGGAATCCATCATGTCTCCGCACGGATCGGAACTGCTCCGCAAGACGCTGGAACTCGTCGCGGACGATTCGCGCCACGCGGACGTTCACAAATTTCTCGACGCGCTCTACGCGGGAAAAAATCTTTCGGCGGCAGAAACGCAGGAGCTTTTCTCCGAAATAATCCGCGGGAACGTCGAACCCGCGACGCTCGCCGCAATTCTGACGTCGCTCAAGCTCAAAGGCGAAACGCCGGAGGAAATCAGCGGAGCGGCGTCGGCACTGACCGCGAACGCGCGACCGTTCCCGCGCCCCGATTACGACTTCTGCGACATCGTCGGCACGGGCGGAGACGGCGTCGGCACGATCAACATTTCCACGACGGCGGCGTTCGTCGCGGCGGCGTGCGGCGTGAAAGTCGCCAAACACGGCAACCGTAGCGTTTCGTCGAAAACCGGCGCGTCGGATCTGCTCAAGGCTTTCGGGCTGAAAATCGACGCCGCACCGGAAATTTCGCGAAAATGCCTCGACCGCTTCGGTTTCTGCTTCCTGTTCGCGCCGCTCTATCACGGCGGAATGCGCTACGCCGCTCCCGTGCGTCAGGCGATGAAGACGCGGACGATTTTCAACGTGCTCGGACCGCTCATCAATCCCGCGCATCCGACGTTCATTCTGCTCGGCGTCTATTCGCCGACGCTCGTCCGTCCGATCGCGGAAGTGCTGAAACACCTCGGCTACCGCCGCGCAATGGTCGTGCACGGGAACGGTCTCGACGAAATTTCCGTCAGCGGAAAAACGCTCGTCGCCGAACTTTTCCCCGACGGAAAAATCCGTGAATACGCGCTTTCGCCGGAAGATTTCGGACTGCCCGCGTTCCCGCAGGAAAGCATTCTCGGCGGAAATCCGGAAGAGAACCGCGCGATCACGGAAAACATCCTTCGCGGGAACGGTCTGCCCGCGCACAACGCCGCAATCGCCGCGAACGCCGCGCCCTTGCTCTACATGAACGGAAACGCCTCCACGCTCGCAGAAGGCGCAAAAATCGCCGCGGAAAAGCTCGCGTCCGGCAAGGTATTCGACCTCGCGCGGGAAATCTTCGATTTTTCGCAAAGCGCGGCAGTTCAATGAAAAAAAACTCGCCGCGGGCAATGAACATTCTCGAAAAAATCGTCGCGGAAAAACGCCGCTGGCTCGAAGCGAAAAAACGCGCGTTCCCGCTTGAAAACTTCCGCGGGAACGTTTCGCCGAGCGGCCGCGATTTTTACGGCACACTCGAAGCGCGGAAAAAAAACGGCGTTCCCGCGTTCATTCTCGAATGCAAAAAAGCGTCGCCGTCGCAGGGGCTGATTCGCGCGGATTTCGATCCCGCAGAAATCGCCGGAATTTACGCGCGCTACGCCGACGCGGTTTCCGTGCTGTGCGACGAAGCGTTTTTTCAGGGTCGTTTCGAAAATCTTCTGCTTGTGCGTTCCCGCCTCGCGCAGCCCGTGCTCTGCAAGGATTTCATCGTCGATCCGTATCAGATTTTTCTCGCGCGGTTTTTCGGCGCGAACGCCGTTCTGCTCATGCTTTCCGTGCTCGACGACGCGGATTACGCGGAACTTTCCTCGCTCGCGCATTCGCTGAAAATGGGCGTGCTCACGGAAGCGGATTCGCCCGAAGACATCGTCCGCGCGAACCGTCTCGGCGCGCGCGTCATCGGCATTAACAATCGAAATTTGCGCACGCTGCAAACCGACCTCGCGCGGACGCGGGAACTCTCCGACGCCGTGCGCCCCGACGCCGTGCGCGTCGCCGAATCCGGACTGCGCACGCACGCGGACGCGCTCGCAATGTCGCGCTTCGCGGACGCGTTTCTCGTCGGCACTTCGCTGATGCGGGAACGCCGTCTCGACCGCGCCTGCCGGCGGCTCGTCTTCGGCGAAAACAAAATTTGCGGACTGACGCGGACGGAAGACGCGCGCGAGGCGCGTGACGCGGGAGCGGTTTTCGGCGGACTGATTTTCGCGGAAAAATCGCCGCGCAAAGTCCCGCGGGAACGCGCGGAGGAAATCGTCGCGGGAACGCCGGATCTGGATTTCGTCGGCGTTTTTCAAAATTCCGGAATCGAAGAAATCGCGGACGCAGCGGCGAAGCTCGGACTTTTCGCCGTGCAGCTCCACGGCGGAGAAAGCGCGGAGTTCGCGCGACGGCTGCGGGAACACCTGCCCGCGGGAACGCAGATCTGGAAAGCCGTTTCTCAGGAAATGCCGCTTGCGGACGACGCCGAGGGAAATTCCGCCTTCGATCGATTCGTCTTCGACAGCGGGCGCGGCGGCACGGGAATGCCCTGCGACTGGAATGCCGTTCCCGCGGAGCTGAAGCCGCGCGCCATGCTCGCCGGCGGAATTTCTCCGCGAAACGCGCGGGCGGCACACCGCGTCGGCTGCGTCGGGCTGGACGTCGCCTCCGGTGCGGAATCCGCGCCGGGAATCAAATCGGCGGAACTGATCCGAGGCGTTTTTTCCGAAATCAGAAAATACTGAAAACTTTTTTTTTACAAAATCGATTTAATGCCATGAAAACAAAACTTGATCCGTTTTTCGGCGAATTCGGCGGAATGTATGTTCCGCAAATTCTCGTTCCCGTCCTCACAGAGCTCGAATCCGCGTTCATCGACGCGCAGAGCGATCCCGCGTTTCGCGCGGAACTCCGCGAACTGCTGACGGAATTCGCCGGACGCCCGACGCCGCTCACGCTCGCGAAAAACCTCACCGCGGGAACGCGCGCGAAACTTTATCTGAAACGCGAAGACCTGCTCCACGGAGGCGCGCACAAAACCAATCAGGTGCTCGGGCAGGCGTTGCTCGCCAAGCGCATTGGCAAGACGCGCATCATCGCGGAAACGGGCGCGGGACAGCACGGCGTCGCGACCGCGATCGCCTGCGCCCTGCTCGGGCTGAAATGCCGCGTCTACATGGGCGCGAAAGACTGCGACCGCCAGAAGCCGAACGTGTTCCGAATGCGTCTGCTCGGCGCGGAAGTCGTTCCCGTGACCACGGGTTCGAGAACGCTCAAAGACGCCTGCAACGAAGCGCTGCGCGACTGGACGGCGACTTACGAAAATTCACACTATCTGCTCGGCACCGCCGCGGGACCGCATCCGTTCCCGACCATCGTGCGCGAATTTCAGCGCATCATCGGCGAGGAAGCCAAAGCACAGTGCCTCAAAAAAGAAAATGCGCTCCCGAACGCCGTCGTCGCTTGCGTCGGCGGCGGCTCCAACGCGATCGGAATTTTCGCCGATTTCATCGATGAGCCGGGCGTGCGCCTCATCGGCGTCGAACCCGGAGGAAAAGGCGTCGAAAGCGGAATGCACGGCGCCGCAATTTCCTGCGGGACGGACAACACGGGAATTTATCTCGGAATGCGCGCGCCGCTGATGCAGAACGAGGACGGACAAATCGAGGAATCCTACTCGATTTCCGCCGGGCTGGACTTTCCCGCAGTCGGTCCGCAGCACGCGTTTCTCGCGAAGACCGGACGCGCCGAATACGTGAACGTGACGGACGACGAAGCGCTCGCCGCGTTCCGCGAACTTTGCCGGCAGGAAGGCATCATTCCCGCGCTCGAATCCTCTCACGCCCTCGCCCACGCGCTGAAAATGATCCGCGCCGAACCGGAAAAAGAGCAGACGATCATCGTCAACATTTCCGGACGCGGCGACAAGGATCTGGAAAACGTGATGAAATTCGGACTGGCGGACTGAACCGCGGGAACGCGAAAAAAATCAAATTCAAATCGAAATTTTCATTTGTCCATGAGATACGAAAAACTCTTCTCCGCGCTCGACGCGAAAAACGAAGGCGCATTCATTCCGTTCGTCGTGCTCGGCGATCCCGAAAAATCGGCGTCACACGCCGCGATCGAATCGTTGATCGAAGGCGGCGCGGACGCGCTGGAACTCGGATTTCCGTTTTCCGATCCGCTCGCCGACGGTCCGACGATTCAGGCGGCGGACAACCGCGCGCTCGACGCGGGAACGCGCATCGACGACTGTTTCGAAATCATCGCCGCGGTTCGCCGCGCTCACGCGGAGCTGCCGATCGGGCTGCTCGTATACGCGAATCTGATACATCGCCGAGGTGCGGAAAAATTTTTCCGCGACGCGCTTGCGGCGGGCGCGGATTCTCTGCTCATCGCCGACGTTCCCGTGGAGATGAGTGCGCCTTTCCGCGAAATTTCAGAAAAAACGGAACTTCCGCTCGTCTTCATCGCGCCGCCGAATGCCGATGAAGCGACGCTCGCCGAAATTTCCGCCTACGGGAACGGCTACACCTATCTGCTTTCCCGCGCGGGCGTTACCGGCACGGAATCGCGCGCGGGGACGCCGATCGACCGCGTTCTTTCCGCGCTGAAAAAATTCGGCGCGCCGCCGCCCGTCCTCGGCTTCGGAATCTCCGAACCCGCGCAGGTGCGCGCCGCGATCGACGCGGGAACGGCGGGCGCGATCTCCGGATCCGCCGTCGTCAAACTCATCGAAAAGCACGGGAACGACCTTCCCGCCCTGCGCAAGGTGCTGCGTGATTTCGCCGCCGCGATGAAAGCCGCGACGAAAAAATCCTGACGCGAACGCGCCGCGGATTTTTCCGCAGAAAAAAAAGAAGCGTTCTCGCGCCAAATCTGCGGGAACGCTTCTTTTTTGAGCGCGTTTTTTCTTATTCTTCCGAACCTTTGCGGACGAGACGAACGTCCGCCCAGACGCCGGTGTCCGAAGCGTCGCCGTCCGCGTCCTTGACGAACTGGAAGACGATTTTCTTCGCGCCGGAAACATCGACCGCGATGAGCTGCTTCGCGGAAGACGGACTCATTCCCGCGCGTTCGAAAATCTGCTTCCCGTCGGCGAAAATGCGGAACGTCGCCAAACCTTTGCCGCCGGCTTCGCGTCCGACGTAGCCGAGAATCCGATCCCACGAGCCGTCGAGTTCGTAGACGATTTCCGTGTCCGCGCGGACGACGATGCCCTTTTCGTATTTTTCGCCGTCGACGATGATTTCGGGAGCGGCGACGCCTCGGTTGAACGCCGCTTCGCCGCGAATTTCCGCGGGAACGACGCCGGATTTGTCGCCGAGCGCGAGCGTTTCGTCGGGCAGAGGCGCGGCGTCGAGATCCTGCATGACGTCGAATTCCGCCGCGGACGCGAAACGCTGTCCGTTCTGCTCGGAAAGAGCCTTGAAGCGGACGTAGCGCCCCCACGTCGTCGGGAACGCGACTTTCTGATACTTCGGCTTTTCCGGATTTTCCGGATCCGTCTCGCGCGGGAACGCGCCTTTGGCGACGGGTTCGCCGAAGACGCCCGGCACGCGCGAAACGTAGATTTCGTAATCCTTGATCGCGCCGTTTCCGAAATGTTCGCGCGGCAGATAACCGAATCCGTTAATCGCGGCGAGTTTGCCGACGTCGATGTCCACCGTGTAAGGATGCGCGGCGGAAGCGTCCGTCCAGTTGGAATGCCACATCGTTTCCGCCAGCCCGTCGAACGCGGAGGCGATTTGCGCGCCGCTCTGCTCGGACGACGCGGAGACGACGAATTCCGACTTGTCGAGATCGGGTGAAATCTCGGGAACGGGATACGGCTCGAACGCCAGCCGCTCGCCGGTCTTCACGACGTTCAGCACGATTTCCGCGGGAACGCTCGTGCTCCGCTTGGCGAGTTTCACGAAAACGACGCCGCGCCGGTCGTCCGCGTCGAACCGCCAGCCCTCGACGGAATTTTCATACGCTTCGGCATTCGCGATTTCGCGGATTTCCTCGCCGTCGGCGAGAACGCGCGCGGGACGGAACGGCGTGTGAATCTCGAATGCGTAGACGCGTTCCGCGTATTTCCCGTCGAACTCGCCGAGCGCGGGAGCGACGCGGATGGAGATGTCTCCCGCCTCGCCTTCCGGAGCGTCGCAGGAAATGAGCTGCGTCGAGAACTTTCCGTCGAGATACGCGCGCGTGTTCCCGTCGTCCTCATACATTTCGAACGAAGATTTTCCGTAAGGATAAATGTCGAACGTGAGCACGTCTTTCGGCTTCTGCGTGCTGTAAAGCATTTCTGGATACATTGGAATGATCGCGCCGCCGCGGACGAAAACCGGAAGTTTCTCGAGCGTGATCGGATAGTTGTCGATCGTGTAGGGACCGGGAACGACGCGCCCGTCCCAGTAGTCGAGCCAGACGCCTTCGGGCAGATAAATGTCTTCCTTGCGCCAGCCTTTGTTCAGATTCATCGACGTGTAGACTGGCGCGACGAGGATGTCGTCGCCGAGCATGAACTGATACTGCGTGGACTTGTCCCAAGTTTTGCGGTCATTCGGAAAATTCCAGAGCATTCCGCGGACGATCGGCGCGCCGGTCAACGCCGCGTCGTGCGCGTATTTATACATGTAAGGCGTCATGCGCAGCTTGAGCTTCAGATACTTTCGGTTGATCGAGCGGTAAGGCTCGTCGTAGTTCCACGGGCTTTTTGGCATGTGGCTCCAGCCGTTCATCACGTAAATCGCGGGCGTGAAGCATTTCCACTGCAGATCGCGCGTGTAGGTTTCCGGCGAACCGCCGAAAATGCCGTCGACGTCGGTCGTCGCGTAAGCCTGTCCCGACATGCCAGACGTGATCAGCGTCGGAATGTGATAGCGGATCAGATCCCAGTTCCCGTATTGATCGCCGGTCCAGCAGACGGCGTAGCGCTGCGTTCCCGCCCAGCCGAGCACCGTCCACGTCAGCGGACGCGAATCGGAATTGTCCGCGATCCCGTCCCACGCGATCTTGTTGCATTCCAGCGCGTGTTGAACGCTCGAAAGCGGTTTTTCCCGCTGCGTTTTGCTCGTGTCGCTCGTCCACGCGACGTCGAGCTTTTGCGCGCGCGTTCCCGCCGTGCCGACTTCCCACGCCATGCGCGTGAGCGCGCCATCCGTCCACAATCCCGTCTTGAAGCCGAGCCCGGCGAGACTTTTCACGACATACGGAAGCTGAACGTAATTGCAGCCGTAGCCGTCGTTGACGAGCAGCCAGCCCGCGGGCATGTCGTGTTCGCGGTATTTTTCGGCGATCTTGTCGAGAGAATCTGGCGTGAGTTCGACGAACGCGCCGTCTTTCAGCGACGGTTCTTTCGTCTCCTTGTCCCGCGTTATATACGCGTCGGCGTCGCCGAGTTCGAAGCCCCAGATCGGAATGAAATTCGGACGTCCCGTGAAGCGCGTGTAAAGATCGATGATCCGCGGGAACCCGTCGCCGACGAAGTAAAACGCGTCGAAGCGGTTTTCCTTGTGCGAGAGCGCAATCGCGTCCGTTCCCGTGAAATCATACGTTCCCGCGGCGAACGTATGGCGCAGAACGCCGTAGCCGCGATTGCTCAGATAAAACGGCACGGGACTCGAACGGTCGTTTTCGTTCCACGAATAATTGAAGGAAATTTCGATTTTCGTTCCCTTGTGAGAAAAATGCCCGTTCTGCTGACCGCCGCCGTAATAAAATTCGTCGGGATCGGTGGAAAGCGTCTGCGTGACGCTCGTTCCGTCGAATTCGAGCGGTTTCTTTTCTTCGAAAATCGGCGTGCCGTCCGCGCGCTCAAGCGCGAACGCGCAGTTTCTGCGATCCATTTTGAGGCGAATCGCCGCCGTCGACCAAACGACGGAAGCGTCCGTGATCTCGCAATCGACGCGCTCGCGGTTCACCGGAAGATTTTCGACGAGAATCTGCGCCGCCGTCGGGTCGTTCAGCGGATCGTCGAAATTGCCCTCGGGCGCGGCCTGAATGCGGAAAACGTCCGTGCCGAAAAATTCGACGCGGAAACGCATCGCGCCGCTCGTGAAAATGTTGAACGCCGCCGGCTTAAAATCTTCGGGAACGACTTTCAGCACGGAAAATTCCGACGGCACGCTTCCCGTCTGCGCGGCGACCGCCGATTCCGCCTGCGGCGCGGGAACGTCCGCTTCGGGGGCTTCGCTCGCCGCGGGAACGGCCGGCGGAGCGACGGGCGCGGCGGCGACGGTTTTTTCTGCGGGAACGTCCAGCGCGCCTTGCGCCGCGGAATCCGTTTCCGCAGTGGCTCCGGGATTGCAGGCGGACAGAAGCGCGACGAGAGGCAAAGCAAATCTGAAATGTTTCATCGTATTTCTCTTTTCGGTTTCGAATTTTAAGTCTTGCGCAAACTATCAGTTCGCGGTGTTTTCCACAAAACAAAAACCGCGGGCGCGACGCGTTCCCGACAAAAAATCTTTGCGTCCGCCGTCCCGAACGTGCGAACATCGTCGCCGTGAACACGCCCGAATTTTCATTTCCGATTTCGCAGATTTCCCCCGCGGGAACGCCGCTCTGGCTTTCGCTCCTAATCTGCGCGGTTTCCGTGATTTCGCTCGCGCTGCTCGTTTTTTTTCTGAAAAAAAACGCCGATGCGCGCTCCCGACGCGAAACCGACGCCGAGCTGCTCGAAAAAGCGCTACGGGAAATGCGCGACGACGCCGAACGCACCCGCGACGCGCTCGACAAAAGCATTCGCGCCTTCCGCGACGAATCCGCGGGAACGGCGCAGCGCAGTTCCGACGCGATGCAAAACACGCTCGCCGCGCGTTCCCGCGAAATGAACGAAACGTTGCACTCGCGCTTCGCGGAGTTCACGCAGACGCTCGCCACCGCCGCGAAAACGCAGACCGAAACGCTCGACGCGTTCCGTCAGGCGCAACAGAAATCCGCCAACGAAAATCGGGAAACGCTCACGCGTTCGCTTGAAAAACTCCGCGAAGAAAACGGAAAGAAGCTCGACGAAATGCGCGGAGTCGTCGACGACAAACTTCAGTCCACGCTGGAAAAACGCATCGGAGAGTCTTTCCGCCTCGTCAGCGAGCGGCTCGAAACCGTGCACAAATCGCTGGGCGAGATGCAGGCCGTCGCCTCAAACGTCGTCGATCTGAAACGCGTGCTGACCAACGTGAAGACGCGCGGCACGTGGGGCGAAGTTCAGCTCGGAAATCTGCTCGATTCCATTCTCGCGCCGAAGCAGTTCGATCGCAACGTGAAGCCCAAGCCGCGCGGGAACGAAATCGTGGAATTCGCCGTCCGCCTGCCCGGACACGATGGGAACGACGACGCTCCCGTCTGGCTTCCCATCGATTCCAAGTTCCCGAAGGAAGACTACGAACGCCTCGTCGAAGCCTCCGAACGCGCCGACGCCGAAGCGACGGAACGCGCCGCGAACGCGCTCGCCGCGTCCGTCGAACGATGTGCGCGCGATATCCGCGACAAATACATCGCACCGCCGTACACGACGGATTTCGCCGTGCTTTTCGTGCCGACGGAAGGGCTTTATGCCGAAATTTCCCGCCGCGCGGATCTCGCTGAAAAAATCCAGCGGGAATACCGCGTTCTCGTCACGGGACCGTCAACTTGCGCCGCGCTTCTGAACAGCCTGCAAGTGGGCTTCAACACGCTCGCGATCCGAAAAAATTCCGCGAAGATCGCGAAAACGCTGCTCGCGGTGAAAAAGGATTTTTCCGCGTTCGGAGAGCTTCTCGAAAAAATCGGGAAAAAACTTTCCGAAGCGCAGGACGCCGTCTCGCAGACGACCAACCGCCATCGCATCGCTTCCGCGAAGCTGGAAAAATTCGAAGCGTCGGAAGCGGAAGAGTGAAGCGCGCAATGCACATTCCCGCGCGGCGAAAAGCCAGTCGGCGCGGGAACGCCAACCGACCTTTCGGAGAAGCGCGCGCGGGAACGCGCGTTTACTCCTTGCCCGCGTCCTTGACGAACGCTTTGGAAATCGTGCGGAGAACGAACGCGACGACGTTGCCCCAAAGCACGGAGTTGAGCACGAGAATGACCCACCACATCGGTTTTTCCGTGATGCAGCCCATGACATCCGCGAACCAGACGCCGGGCCACGTCAACACGTGTTCGATTTTGTCCGTGATCGATCCCGCCTGCCCCGACGCCAGAAAATCCGGGCGGAACTTCGTTCCCGCGAGCACGAGAACGAAGTGAATGACGCTCAATCCGAGCGAAGACACAAGTGCGGCTTTATTCAGTTTCATGGCGGTTTTTTTTCAAAAAAAGTTAAACGCGTTCCCGCGGAAAATCAAAAACGATATTCCGCGCCGAGCTGGAAAAGATGATACTGCTGCTCGCTGAATTTCATGTCGCCGCCGCCGATCGTCGCCGTGGTGCCGTAAAATTCGTAGCCGCCGCGCACAGACCATTTTTCCGAAAAGGAATACGCGATTCCGATTTCGCCCGCATACACCGCGCAGAAATCCGAATCCGAGCGATAATGATCCCAGCCGTCGGACCTTCCCGCGTCGAGCGTGTAGTTGACGTAAGCCAGTCCCACGCGAATGCCGGCATAGACGTTCACGCGGTTCTTGACCAGCGGGAACGCGATGCGGTAGCCGGCGAGAATTCCGAAATTTCCCGTTTCCAGATCCTGATCCGCACCGATGTTCTCGCTCCCGCCGAGCATCAGCAGACCGAGGTTGAACCTGTTGGATTCGTCGACGGCGTAATTCAGACGAATGTCCAAGCCCGCCGCGTCCACGCCGCCGCGCGACGCCTTTTTCAGCGCTTTCCCGTAAACGCCTTCGAGCGAGAGCGAATACGGGGACGCTTCGGTCTCCGCCGAAGCCGAAGTTTCCGCGAGAGCGGAAGAAACCGCCGCCGTGAGCGTGAATGCGGCGAGCGCGATTTTTTTTGTGTTTTTGAACGTTTTCATGATTTTTCCGGACTGTGAGAGTTGACTTTCGTGAATACTACCGTTTCAGCGGCACAAGGCAAAAACTTTGTTTACTCCGAATAGCGTCCCGATTCCGTTTTGAAAACGCGCCACGAACGCGAATCGTCCGGCGGACGCGTTCCCGTGGAGATGACTTGGAGATCGTCGCCGACCGCGTTCCAGAAACCGGCTTTTCTCACGGCATCCAGCTCGCCGAGAACGTCGTCCGCGAGAACGACGGGCGCGACGCCGAGGCGTTCCCGAAACAGCGCGATCTGCGCCAGACCGAGGCTCAGCGTCATGCCGCGCTGCTGCCCTTCGGACGCGAAATCTTCCGCGGGAACGCCGAAAATCCGCAGGCGAAAATCGTCCCGATGCGGTCCTTTCTGCGTCGCGCGCAGCAGCCTGTCCTGCGCACGGGAACGCCGGAAAAAATCGCGCCACGCGCCGACGTCCGTCCCGCCGTCGAACGACGCCGCGTAATTCAGTTCGGGCGATTCTTCGACCTGCGCGATTTTCGTGGCGGATTCGGCGAACAAAGCGGAAATCCGCGCCGTTTCGCGGGAACGCGCTTCCGTTATTTTCGCGCCGCTCTCGGCGAGAATTTTCTCGAAAGCCTCGAACTGCCCTTCGTCGGAAACGGAAAGTTTCAGCAGACGGTTTCGCGCGTCCAGCGCGTGGTGATAACGCTGGAGAAGCCGAAAATAATCCGCGCTGACGGCGGACAACGTGATGTCCAGCCAGCGGCGGCGACCGGCGGGAGAGCCACGCAGCAGCGCGATGTCGTCCGAAGAAAAAACGACGGCGGGGAAGCGTCCCACGAATTCGCTGAGTCGCCGAATCTGCGTTCCCGCGCCGGTCTCGACCGTTTTCGTCCCGTTCGCGGAAAGCGTGAGCGTCAGTTCCGTTTCGCCTTCCCGTTCGTGATCCAGCAGAAAAAAGAGCCGCGCGTTTTTTTGCCCGCGGCGCACGAGCAGGCGGGAATCGCGCGTCCGGAAAGAGCGCAGAGCCGTCAGCAGGCTCGCCGCTTCGAGCAGATTTGTCTTGCCCTGCCCGTTTCGCCCCGCAAGAAAAATTCTGCGGTCCGCGCCGAAATCCAGATCGGCGAACTCGATGTTGCGGAAGTCCGCGACTCTCAGCCGAGCGATTCGCATGAAAAACGGGATTCAGGGGCGCGGCAGTTTCAGCACCATGCCGGGTTTCAGCGCGCCCGGAGAACTCATCGTAACGCGGTTCATTTCGTAAATTTCTTTCCAGCGCGCGGGCGTGCCGTAATATTTTTTGCTGATTCCAGAAAGCGTGTCGCCGGCGACGACGACGTGCGTCGCGGGAACAGGCGGAGGCAGCGGTTTCGCCGGTTCCGTCGCGGGAACGTCCGCGGCGGGTTCTGCGGCGACGGGCGCTTCGGGAACGCCCTCGGCGGGAGTGGACGAAGCCGGAGACTTTTCGGCGAGCGAAAGCCGCGCGCGGAGGCGTTCAATTTCCTGTTTCAGCAATTCGTTCTGCTTCATCACCGCGAGATATTTTTTTTCAAGCTCCTGCGAGATTCCCGTCGAATCCGGCGCGTCGCCGCGCCCGGGAAGCATCTCCTGCAAAAACTTTTTTTTCGCCGAATTTATCAGCCCGACCGTGCGTTCCCGCCGCTCGCGGGAAGCGTCCGGACGAAGCGCCAAAAACTGGTTGAAATGGTAAATCGCGAGCGGATAGTTGCGCTGTTTGAAGGCGAGGTAGCCGATTTCGAAATTCGATTCGGAAGAAGAATCCGGATGAAGGCGGATGATGCGCCCGAAAACGTCCATCGCGTCAAAATCCCGACCGGATTCGGCAAGTTCTTTCCCGCGCTTGAAATCTTCGTCCTCGGTCTCGACGTAAACGCGTTCTTTCGGGAAAAAGCTCTCGCAGCCGCGCGAACCGAACAGACACGCGCTCACGAGAACGAACAGCAACACGATGATGAAAAATTTAAACATGCTCAGATTTCCGAATGAAAATATGCCCGCGGGAATACGCGCTTTCAATAGAGAACTTGCCGCGATCCGCTTTCCTCTTGGAATTTTTCCCGCAAAGGCATAGCGTAAGCGCGTCATGTCGAAAGAAAAAGCACTCCAGTGTTTCCGCAAGCCGCCGCTTCGCCTCAACTGCGCCCAGGCGGTCGCGCACGCGTTCGGACGGGAAGACCTCGTCGCCGAAATGAGCGGATGCGGGCTCGGGAACGCTCCGGGCGGGCTTTGCGGCGCGCTGTTCGCGGCGATGCGGCTCTCCGGCGAAAACGCCGCTCCCGCCGTCGCGGAAAAATTCGAAAAAAAACTCGGCTGGCGGCATTGCGTCCGACTGAAGCAGTCCGGCGCCGTGCCCTGCTCGGAATGCGTCGCCTGCGCCGCGGAAATCCTCGAATCTGGAATTTGATTTTCCGCCGTTTCCGTTGCGAAAACGTTCCCGCAGTTGAAAAACAAAAAAAACTGACGAAAACCCTCGCGAGGATTTTCGCCAGAAAAAACTATGAAGAAAATGGTGGTCGCGGCAGGACTCGAACCTGTGACCCCAGCAATGTGAATGCTGTGCTCTAACCGACTGAGCTACGCGACCGGTGAAAAAGCCCCGCCATATTGTTTTTTTTCCCGCATCATGGCAAGAGCCTTTTTCTGCGAAACGCGGCGGGTGCGTTCCCGCGCGATTTTTTCTTGCGCCGTTTTGCGGAATAAACAGAATTTTTTGGAGTTTTCTATTCTCGATCACCGAAATCCCATCCCGCAGAGAGAGAAAAAAAATCCTCAGTCCGGCAACAGTCATTCTTTTTTTCCCAGTGATCGATTACCTGCAAGAGATGGTGTTCATCGTCTATGCTGTTTTGAGCATAGCCGTTTTCGTCTTTCTGTTTTCGCGCCTGCGCAAGATGCGGGCGGCGGAAATGGACGCGCGGCACAGGGAGCAGCATCTCGAACTTTCAAAGCGGGAAGCGGAACTCTCGGCGCGGGACATCCGCGCAAAGGCGGAAGAAGACGCGCGGGAACGCCTCGCGGCGGCGGATAAACTGATCGAAGAAAGAAAAATCGCCGCGCAGGAAATCGAACAGTCGGCGGCGAAAGTCCACGCGCGCGCCACGGAGTTCGCCGTGAAAATCGACGAAAGGCTCGTCGCCCTGCACCGCGACGAAGAAGCGCTCGACGCCGCCCGAAAAAATACGGAAGCCCTGCGGGAACGCTACGAGGAAGCCCTGCGCTGTGTCGCCGGAATTTCCAAGGAAGAAGCACACAAGGCGGCGCTCAGCGCGGAAGCCGAGAACGCGCGCGACGACGCGCGGAAAATCCGAAAGGAAATTCTCGAAAAATCCGAAGAGGAATACAAACTCGAAGCCCACCGCATTCTGATCGACACGATGCAACGCATTGCGCCGCAGATCAACGAGGAGGACATGTCCGAACTCGTTTCGATCCCGTCGGAAGAAACCAAAGGTCGCCTCATCGGACGCGAAGGCAGGAACATCAAGTGCTTTGAACAGATCACGGGAGCGACGCTCATCATCGACGACACGCCCGGCTCGGTGCTCGTGTCCTGCTTCGATCCGTTCCGCCGCCGCGTCGCCGCGCTCGCCCTGCGCCGCCTCATCATCGACGGGAGAATCCACCCGCAAAGCATCGAAAACTTTGTCAAGTCGTCCAACGAAGAAGTGCTCGGGAACGCCATCGAAACGGGAGAAAAAACCTGCGAAGACCTCGGCGTGTTCCACGTCGACAAACGCATTCTCGAACTTCTCGGAAAACTTCAGTTCCGCCTTTCCGTCAACCAAAACACGCTGACGCATTCCATCGAGACCGCCCAACTCTGCGGAATCTTCGCCTCGGAGCTTGACTTGAACGTCGGAATTGCGACGCGCGCGGGGCTTTTCCACGATATCGGGAAAGCGCTCGACGCAGAAAACGAGACGGCGCACGCGCTCGCCGGCGCACGCATCCTCAAGCAAGCGGGAGAATCGGAAGAAGTCGTGAACGCCGTTGAAAGCCACCACCGCGAGGTCGGGCACACGACCATCTACGGTCCGCTCGTCATGCTCGCGGATTCCATTTCCGCCACGCGCCCGGGAGCGCGTTCGAGCACGCGGGAAGGCTACGCGGAGCGCATTCGCAGCCTCGAAGCCATCGCGCGGCGCTTCAAAGGCGTCGCCGACGCGTTCGCGATTCAGGCGGGACACGAAGTCCGCGTCATCGTCTCAAGCGAAGAAGTCGACGATTCCGAAACGCGCGTTCTCGCGCAGAAAATCCGCATGACGATTGAAGACGAGCTGATGTATCCCGGCAAAATCCGCGTCGTCGTCATTCGGGAATTTCGCGTCACGGAAGATGCGCTCTGAGCCGTTCCCGCGACGGGAAAAATAGGCTTTCCGTTCCCGCGTCCGTCTTTTACGCTTGTCCGCGTTTTCGCCTCGGTAGTTCAATGGATAGAACCGCGGTTTCCTAAACCGTTAATCCGTGTTCGATTCACGGTCGGGGCGCCATTTTTTTTCGGGAAAAAGCGCGGGAACGCTTTTCCACGAACGCGGAAATCACTCCGATTTCTCCGCCGCATCTGCGGTCATGTCTCGGATCAGACGCGGGGAGAAAAAAACGTAAAAAAAAGTCTTCGAGGTGCTGTAAGCCGGATTCCGTTCCGCGGGAACGCTTGCGCGCTTCCCCGGTCGCATTCATTCCTCTGAACCGCGTTTCCGCGATCCCCGCCTTGCGGCGGTGCGACATACCCGCGAGCATCGGACGGGCAGCCCGCTCGCCTATTTTGTCTTGCACCGGATTGGGTTTGTCGTGCCTCCTTCGTCGCCGTCGGAGCGGTGAGCTCTTACCTCGCCTTTTCACCCTTACCGACGCGTTCCCGCGCCGGCGGTCTGTTTTCTGCGACACTGTCCGTCAACGCGCCTTGCGGCGCGCCGCCCCCGTTTTCACGGGGAATCCTGCCCTGTGGTGTCCGGACTTTCCTCCCGCGGAAACTTGCGTTCCCGCGAGCGAATGCGCGCACCTCGAAGACGCGACAATGGTCGGGATTCCCGCCGAAAATTGCAACGCTCTTTTTTTTGCGCCTTTGAAATTTGATTGTCGAGGCAAGCCTTGATGCGCATCATGAAGAACGTTTCATTTCCATTTGCCGTTAATCTTTCCGCAAAAAATTTCCGATGAGCAAAAAAGCGTCGAAAATCATCACTCAAGACACGCCGAAAAAAGAACGCCTCGGCGCGTTCGCGAAGCTCGGAATCGCGTTCTGCGTCCTCATGCTCGCCGCGATTGGATTTCTTTTAATCGAACGCCTGAATCTGACGGGAACGCATTTCCTGAGCAAGGCGGATCAAGAGGAAGCCGCGCCCGGAGAAACGGAGACCCCGTCCGCTCCCGCCGCACGGAAGGGAACACACCACGCGAAAAGCGTTCCCGCAAACGCGAAAAAAAACGCCGCCGAGCGCGCCTCCGCCGAACTCGGGAAAGGCGCGAAAACGCCGAGCGGAAAATCCGCCGCGCCCGCGAAAAAATCCGGGAAAAAAAGCGGGAAATCCGCCGCGGAAAAAAGCGCGCAACCCCCGACGCCGCCGCTTCCGCTCTCCGCCTTTCCCGAAATTTCCGCGCGCCCCTACACGTGGCCGGCATTCGTCAGTCTGTCGCGTTCCCGCACGATTTCCATCATCGACATGAAGACCGGCGCGTCCGTCGGGCGCATGGACGTTCCCGCGGGAACGGTCGTCAAAATCCGCAAAGTCAACGCCAACGGAATGCTCGACGTTTTCGACCGCACGGGGCAGTCTTTCAAAATCGACGCTTCGGGAACGAATTTCGCCGCCGCGTTCGAAGCCGCGAAAAACAAACCCAAAAAGAAAACCGTCGCCAAAAAGAAAGCCGCGCCGGAAGTCGCGGCAAAAACGCCCGTTCCCGCCGAATCGCAGAAAAACGGAGAACCGACGGACGAAAAGAAACGCCGGTTCGTCAGCGCGTTCGGCACTCTCGACGAAGACGACTGGGACGACGCGGACGACGAATAATTTTTTTTTGCTTTCCCCGAAAAAAAATGAGCACCGCGCTTCTTCACTCATGGAACGTCAACGGGCTTCGCGCCGCGATACGCAAAGGATTCGGCGGCTACGTCGCGCGCTTCGAGCCGGACATTCTCTGCCTGCAGGAAATCAAATGCCCCGCGGGAACGCCGTTGCCGAGCGAGGCGGAATTTCCGCATAAAATCTGGCATCCCGCGGCGAAACCCGGCTATGCGGGAACGGCGGTTTTCTCGAAATTCGAGCCGCTTTCCGTGCAGTTCGACTTCGAAGGCGAAAATCATCCGCAGGAAGGGCGCGTCATCACGGCGGAGTTCCCGCGCGCGTTCGTCGTCTGCGCCTACGTGCCAAATTCTCAAAACGAACTCGCGCGGCTGGATTATCGCCTGCGCTGGGATGCGGATTTCCGCGCGCACCTCGGCCGCCTCGCCAAAAAAAAATCCGTGCTCGTCTGCGGCGACATGAACTGCGCACACAAACCGATCGACATCGCGCGCCCCAAGGAAAACGAGCGCAGCGCGGGTTTCACGATCGAAGAGCGCGACTCTTTTTCGGAAACGCTCGCCGCGGGCTTCATCGACACGTTCCGCGAAAAAAATCCGAATCTCGCCGAGGCGTATTCGTGGTGGAGCTACCGCATGAGGGCGCGGGAACGCAACATCGGGTGGCGCATCGACTACTGGCTCGCGTCGCGCGATCTCGCGGAAAAATTCAGCGCGCCGGAAATTCATCCGGAAATCGAAGGCTCCGACCACTGCCCCGTGTCCGTCCGCGTTCCCGCGGAACTTTTCTCCGCATAAAAAAAATGATTTCGTTCGAAACTTTTTCCGAAAACTGCGCGCGCGTGCGGGAACGCCTCGCCGCCACCTGCGCGAAATGCGGACGCGTTCCCGAAAGCGTCCGCATCCTTCCCGTGACGAAAAATCATCCGGTCGAAGCGCCGCTCTTCGCCGCCCGCGCGGGTTTTTCCGCCGTCGGAGAAAACCGCGTCCGAGAAGCGGTCGAAAAGAAAAAAGAATTCGCCGCGCGCGAGAATTTTCCGCTGCGCTGGGAACTCATTGGGCATCTTCAAAGCAACAAGGCGCGCCACGCCGCCGAAAACTTCGAGCGTATTCAGTCCGTGGACACGATTCCGCTCGCGCAAAAACTCGACCGCATTTGCGGCGAAATCGGGCGGGAACGCCTGCCGATTCTGCTCCAGGCGAACGCGGGAAGCGATCCTGCGAAATTCGGCTCGGCGGATTACGACGCGCTGCGCGGTCTCGCCGAAGCCGCGTTCGCGGGAACGCATCTGAAAATCGACGGACTGATGTGCGTCGCGCCGATCGACGACGATTCGCTCGAAACCGCCGCGCGCTGCTTCGATACGCTGCGGGAATGGCGCGACAGGCTCGAAGCGGAATTCGGCGCGAAGCTGCCGGAGCTTTCGATGGGCATGTCGCACGACCTCGAACCCGCCGTCGCCGCCGGCTCGACGATGATCCGCATCGGCACGGCGCTTTTCGGCGAACGCGATTACGGGAACGCGCATTAAAAAACGATGCTTCAATTTCTGAAAATCAGAAATCTCGCGCTGATGGACGCCGCCGAAATCGAATTCGACGGCGGATTTAACGTCGTCACGGGAGAAACCGGCGCGGGAAAAAGCGTGCTGCTCGGCGCGCTCGCGATTCTCGCCGGAAACCGCGTTTCAAAAACCGCGATCCGCAAAGGCGCGGAGCAATGCGAAATCGAAGCCGTCGTTTCCCTCGCCGCACCCGCGCGGACGAACGCCGTTTTGGACGCGCTCGCGCTCCCGCCCTGCGAGGATGGACAGCTGATTCTGCGCCGCTCGATTCACGCGACGAAATCTGGACGCGTTGCAATTAACGGCGCGCTCGCCACGCTCGCCCAACTCGCCGAAGTCGGGGAAACTTGGATCGATTTTCACGGTCCCGGCGAACCGCAGAAGCTTTTCCGCGAAAACCACCAGCTCGAAATTCTCGACGCCTACGCGGGAAACGTTCCCGCGCTCGAAAAATTCTCCGCGCGTTTCCGCGAATGGAAAAACGCACTCGCCGAAATCGAGGAAATCCGCGCACAGGAAAAAATGTCGCCCGACGAAATCGCGTTCGCGCAGTCGCAGCTCGACGCGATGACGCGCCTCGAGCTTTCCGACGACGCCGTCGCGCGGCTCGAAAGCGATTTCTCGAAAATTTCCCGCGCGCAGGAACTCGAAACGCTGCTCGCAGGAATCGAAAACGCGCTGGGCGACGACGGTCTCGCCGCCGCGTTCCCGCAGCTGCTCCGCATCGCCGGAGAAATTTCCGAAATCATTCCCGACGCGGAAACGCTCGCGCGGCGCGCGGATTCGCTCGCGATCGAAGCGGAAGACCTGCGCTCGGAATACGCCGCGCTCCGCAGAGAAATCGACGTCGAGCCGGAGACCGCCGCCGAGATTTCCTCGCGCATGAACGCCTGGCTGGAATTGCGCAGGAAATACGGGCCCGACGCGAAAAGCGTCCGCGAAAAACGCGACGCACTCGCGCTCCGCATCGCCCGCCAAAGCGACGTCGCGGGAACGCTCGAACGCGCTTTCGCCGCCGCCGAGGAAATCGAAAAAGACCTGCGCGCGCAGGCGGACGCGCTGCACAAAAAACGCCTCGCCGCCGCGAAAAAACTCGCCGCGGGAACACAGAAAATTCTCGTCTCGCTCGGTTTCAAAAAAGCGGATCTCGCCGTTCGGCTAACGCCGACGAAAACGATTTCCGAAACGGGAACGAGCGTGTGCTCCTTTCTTTTTTCTCCGAATGCCGGGCAAGATCTTCTGCCGCTGAACAAAATCGCCTCCGCCGGCGAAAGCGCGCGCGTCATGCTCGCGCTCAAGGCGATGCTCGCGGACGCGGACTCGACGCCCGTGCTCGTCTTCGACGAAGCGGATGCGAACGTCGGCGGAGAAATCGCCGTGCACGTCGCGCGGAGGCTCGCCGAAATCGCGCGAACGCATCAGGTCTTCTGCATCACGCATCTGCCGCAGGTGGCGGCACTCGGCGACCATCATTTTCTCGTGACGAAAACGCAAAGCGAGGACGAAACGCGGATTTCCATCGCGCGGCTCGACGACGATCCGCGTTCCCGCGAAGACGAGCTCGCGCGAATGCTCGGCGACCGAAGCTCGCCCGCCGC
>CAZWIK010000004.1:29499-32862 GCA_964633895.1 uncultured Enterobacteriaceae bacterium
GCTATCATCGTTGCCGTTATGTTTACGGGATTAGTTGAAACCACGGGAACGGTCGTTTCTCTTCTGAAAAACGACGACGGCGTTTGGCGTCTGACGGTCGACGCGCCGAAATTCGCGGGAACGCCCGCGGTCGGCGACAGCATCGCGAACAACGGCTGCTGCCTCACCGTCGTCGAAAAAGACGGCACGCGTCTCGCGTTCGACGTACTCGACGAAACGCTGCGCAAAACGTCGTTCTCGCTACTCAAACCGGGTTCCGCCGTAAATCTCGAACGCAGCCTGCAACCGAGCGCGCGCATGGGCGGGCATTTCGTCACGGGACACGTGGACGCGACGGGAACGATCGCCTCGCTCCGCAAGGAAGGCGCGAACTATCGGCTCTGCGTCCGCCCGCCGCAGGAATTCCGCAAGTATCTCGCCTACAAATGCAGCGTCGCCGTGGACGGCATTTCGCTGACGGTCGCCGCGCTGAACGACGCGGACGGCACGTTCGACATCTGGCTGATTCCGCACACGATGGCGGAAACGAATTTGCGGGAACGCAAGGCGGGCGAGCCGGTCAACCTGGAATTCGACATTCTCGCGAAATACGTCGAGCGCATCTGCGCGTTCCCGCGCGACTGAACGTTCCCCAGCGGACGCGTTTTTTTTTCGACAAAAAAATTCCGGCGCGCAAAAAAATCATGGCGGATTTTTCGGCAAAAATTTTCGACGCGGCGATCGTCGGCGCGGGACCGGCGGGCGCGACGCTGGCGCGGTTGCTCGCCGAACGCGGGCTGGACGTCGCCGTGATCGACCGCAAAAAAAGCGAACCCGACGCGGGCGGATTCCAGAAACCCTGCGGCGGGCTACTCGCGGAAGACGCACAGCGCGCGCTGTCGCGGCAAGGACTCGCGCTCCCGAAATCCGTGCTCGCAGATCCGCAGCTTTTCGCCGTGCGCACGATCGATTTTTACGCGGAACGGGAACGCGTCTACCGCCGATTCTACGTCAACATGAATCGGCATCGCTTCGACCTTTGGCTGAAATCGCTCGTTCCCGCGAACGCGACGATGATTCACGACGCAACCGTGCGCCGATTCTCGCGCGGCGGGGACGACGGAATTTTCGAACTCGCCGTCTATCTCGACGGCGCGGAAAAAACGCTGCGCGCGCGGACGCTCGTCGGCGCGGACGGCGCGTCCTCGCTCGTCCGCCGAACGCTGTTCCCGCGGCACAAAATCCGCAGCTACACGGCGGTTCAGGAATGGTTCGACTCGCTGCAGGAAAAGCCGCTCTACGCGTGTTTTTTCGACGAGAGGCTGACGGACTGCTACGGCTGGGCGATTTCAAAAGACGGACAGCTCGTCTTCGGCGCGGCGTTTCCGCAGCGCGGCGCGGCGCGTTCCTACGAAATTTTCCGCGACCGCGCGGCGAAATTCGGTTTTTCGCTGAAAAATCCCGTGCGCACGGAGGCGTGTGCCGTGCTGCGTCCGGAGCGCATGAAGGATTTCGTTCTCGGCGACGGGAACGGCGCGTTTCTCGTCGGCGAAGCGGCGGGAATGATTTCGCCGAGTTCGCTCGAGGGGCTGAGCTACGCGCTCGATTCGGCGGAAATTCTCGCGGACGTTCTCGCGGACGCGTCGCCGCTCGACGCGGCGATTTTTCCGATGCTCGCGGAAAATTACCGCGCGGGAACACTGCTTCTGCGACTCAAGCTGCTGTCGAAAATTCTGAAAAATCCGTTCATGTATAATCCGTCGCTGCGCCGTTTCGTCATGGCGAGCGGCATCGCCTCGCTGAAAATCCGCGGCGAAAAGGACGGCGAGACCGGCTACTGATTTTTTTTCGCGTTCCCGCCGTGCAGACGCTACTTCCATTTCTCGCCGCTTCGGTTCTGCTGACGCTCGCGCCCGGTCCCGACATCATTTTCGTCGCGACTAAAAGTCTGGCGCAGGGTGCGCGCGCGGGCTTCGCGGTCGCTACGGGACTGTGCACGGGCGTTCTCGTCCACGTCGCGCTCGCGGCGTTTGGCATTTCTCTGATCATTCGGCAATCGCCGTTCGCATTCGGCGCGATAAAAATCGCGGGAGCGCTCTACCTGCTTCGGCTGGCGTATCTGGCGTTCCGACACCGCAAGGACGCGCTCGCGAAGGCGGATTCGCCGGACGCGCACGCGCGTTTTTTCAGACTTTGGCGCATCGGTGCGACGATGAGCGTCCTCAACCCGAAAGTCATTCTGTTTTTTCTCGCGTTTCTTCCGCAGTTCGTTCCCGCGGACGCCGCGAACACGCAGACGCGATTGCTGCTGCTGGGCTGCGTCTTCGACGCGCAGGCGTTCGCGGTTTTCTCGGTCGTTTCCGTCTGCGCGGGAACGCTCTTTCGGACGCTGCGGGAACGTCCGCGCGTTTCCGAACGGCTCAACATTCTGACGGCGTTCGTTCTCGCCGCGATCGCCGCCTCGCTCTTTTTCGCATAAAAAAAAGCGTTCCCGCGCGGCAAAAGCCGTTTTTTTTTCGCGGGAACGCAAAATCCGACCGCGTTATTTTGCGCGCTCCGCTTTCAAAAACGCGCGGTCCAACGCCGCGAGAAAATTTTCAATATTCATCTTCATCGCGCGTTCTTTCGCGACGCGGAGACGCGCGCCGAGCGGCGCGTCCGCCGCCGAAGCCTGCGCCTCGCCGACAATCGTTTCCACGAAAACGCGTTCGCCGCTCTCTCGCTCGCTCAGGATATAGAGCACGGTTTCTTCTGCGGAAAAAGCCTCGCCCTCGCGGCGCGCGCCGTCTTCGACGAGCGTGACGTCCAAAACGTATTTGCCGTTTTCTTCGTAAATTCCGGAACGCGACAGCGACCATTCCACCGCCTTCCGCAGCCCGACGTTCCCGATGTAAGAAATCCGCGACGCTTCCGTCTTTCTCCCGCCGGAGACGTTGCGGACGCTGATTCCGGCGTCCACGAGCGTTTCGCTGCGCAACGCGACGGTGCCCGCCGTCATCGCATACCCTCGCGCGGGTTCTGTCGGCGCGACCTTTCCAGAAGACGAGCATCCGCCTAAAACCGCAATGCTCAAAATCGCCGCACACAAAACGCCCGCCGCGCACAAAATTTTCTTTTTCTTCATAAACACAAGCAAGGAAAGAAGTGCGTTCCCGCGGGGCAAAAGCCGTTTTTTTTCGCGGGAACGCGTCGCCGATTAAGCAATCAGAATGTGAATTTGTAGCCCGCCGAGAATTGCAGATAGGACTGCTCTTCGATTTCTTCCGGTTGCGCCGTCGATGCGAGATAAGCGATACCGAGCGTCAACGCGTGATGCGGCGTGAAGTTGATGTCGATTCCGCCTTCCGCGCCGTAGAGCACGCCGACGTCCCATTCGTCATCGTC
>CAZWIK010000004.1:32962-63636 GCA_964633895.1 uncultured Enterobacteriaceae bacterium
GGGAACGCAAAATCAATCAATACGCGAAAAGCAGGAGGAAGATGCCCAGCGCGAACGGCGGGAGCGCGAAGCGCAACAGCGGTCGTTCCCGAAAAAACGCGAGGCGTTCGCCGAAAAAGAAAAGAAGAAACATCATCACGCCGCCGAGCGCGCCGAATTCCGTGCGCGGGAACGCGAGTTGCGGCGCCGCGGGAATTCCGGAAAGCGCGGCGGGCAGAAAATCCGTCGCCGCAAGCGGAATTTCCGCCGCAAAAAACAGGCATTTCCCGAAAAGCGTTCCCGCGACGGGAACGCACGAAGTGGCAAGCGCGCACGCGCCGAGCCAAAGCGCGGCGATCGCCGACGGAATCAGAAAGACGTTCGCTGCGAGCGAAAGAAACGAGCAGATGCCGAACACGGAAACGGAAATCGGCGCGCCCGCCAGAAACGCGGAAAACGAAACGCAGACGCAGGCGGCGAAAATCTGCGCGAGCCGCACCGCTTTTTTCCGCACGAACGAAAGCCGCGATTCGGGAATCCAGCGGTTGAAATCGACGAGCCGTCCCGCCTTTTCCGCCGCGGGAACGCCGTAGAGCAAAATCGCCGCGACCACAAAGTAGGAAAGGCGAAATCCGACGTCGTCCAGCAGTAGCGGATTGACCGTCAGCGCGACGAACGCGGAAAAAATCAGCGCGTGAAACGCGGCGTTCCCGCGTCCGAAAATTCCGCCGGCGAAAACAACCGCCGCCATCATCCACGCGCGCATCGCCGACGGCGGCGCGCCGACGATCTGAACGAAAAACCAGAGCACGGCAAGCGCGGCGATTCGGGCGGGAACGCGCGGCACGCGGCACAGGCGCAGCAGAAAAAGTGCTCCAGCGCAGAGCGCGGAAATGTGCAGACCGCTCACCGCAAAAACGTGCATCGTTCCCGTGAGCAGAAAATTCCGCTTCTGATCCGGCAGAAGCAGCGCGCGTTCGCCGAACAGCATCGCGCCGAGAATCCTCGCCCGACGCGAAAATTCAGTTCCGCCTCCATTCGAGATTTCGGCAAGCCGCCGCAGGAAAAAATTTTTCGCGGACGCACAGGCGCGCGGAAACGCGCCGTTCCCGTCCGGAACGATTTCGACGGATTCCGCGCGGGAAAACATCGCGCTGACGCGTTCCCGCCGCAGAAAATCGAAGAAGCCCGACGCGGACTCCCGAACCGAATCGGGTGCACTGAAAACGCCGCTCACGCGCAGGCGCGCGCCTTCCGCCGGCGCGTCGTCCAGCCCTGCTTCCGCGCAGAGCGTTTTCGGCAAGGCATACCAAATCCGCGTTCCCGCGAGCGACGAGGCGGAATCGGTCGCGATTTCCTCCGCGCGGGCGAATCCGCTGAAATTTTTCTCGGACGCGGAAAAATTCCTTTCGATTTTTAACACGCATTCGGCGTCGCGCGCGGATTTTCCCGACCAATCCGCGAAAGGCGGTTCGCACGAAATTCGCCACGCGCCGAAGAAGAAAAACGCCGCGGCGGCAAAGCTGATCCGCCAAAGCGTTCCCGCGAGAACGTTCCCGTCGGAATCGGGGCGCGAGCGTTCCCGCGCGACGACGACCGCCGCGACGGCGAGAAAAACCGTTCCCGCGAGCAGCAGACGTAGCGCGACCGATTCGGAGACCCGCAGAACGTTCCCGAAAAAAGAAAAAGCGAAAATTTGCGGAACGAGTAGCCAAAGCAGCGGAAAACGGGAGCCGCAACGCGGCGGCGCGCTTTTGTCCTCCGTCGTGGCTGGCGGTTCGCGGTTCATTTTTCGGTGCGGTGGGACGGAGCGATTATTTCGTTGGGAAAATTCCGCGCGAAGGCGTCACGAGAAACTGCACGGGAACGTCGCCGTCCTCCGCGGGAACGCTTTTGAGCACCTGACAGTCGTATGCCAGCCCGATCGTCGGAATCGCCGGATTCAACCCGTTGAGAAAACGGTCGTAAAATCCTTTTCCGTAGCCGATTCTGTTCCCGCTTTCGTCGAAAATCACGCCCGGAACCAAGCACACGCCCGCTGTTTCGGGATTGGCTTCCTCGCAACCGTCGATCGGTTCAAGCACGCCGAAAGTCCCGCGCGCCAGATCGTCCGTCAGATTTTTGATTCGGAAAAACCGCAGCGTTTCTCCGAAAACTTTGGGAACGATTACTTTTTTCCCGTTTTCGAGCGCGCGCAGAATGATGCCCGCCGTGGGCATTTCGCTGCGCACGGAAATGTAGCTGCACACGCATTCCGCGTCGCGGAAAACCGCCCACGCGCGCATATATTCGCGGACGGAAACGGACGCCGAAAGCACGTCGGCGTAGGAAACGGCGTCGCGCAGCGCGAGCGCGCGGCAACGGAGCTGAGCCTTTGTCGGCGGCGTTCCCGCGGGAATATACGACGAGACTTCCGGATGAAGCAATTCGCGCGGTTTCTGTTGTGGTCTCCGCATAGGGAAAAAAATTCGAGGCAGTGGGAAAAAATCAGCCACGCCGCGCGTCGAATGCCGCCGCGAGCTTTTCGAGGAAAAACGCGGGCGGGCGGATCGCCGCGCCGGCTCGGTTCATGAACGCGTGAACGGTGAAGCCCGTCGTCAGCAACTCGTTCCCGCGGCGGACTTCGTAATCGATGCGGATTCGGACGCGCGGGAACGCCTTCATCACCGCGCGCACGTCGATATCGTCGTCGTATCTCGCGGAATTGCGGTAAGCGACCTGCGCTTCGAGCACGGGCAGGAGAAATCCGGCGTCCTGTAATTCGCGGTAAGGCAGCCCGACTTCCTGCAGAAGCTGCGTTCGGGCGATTTCAAACCACGGAAAATAATTCGCGTGATACACTACGCCCATCGCGTCCGTTTCGGAAAAGCGGACGCGCACTCTCGCCGTCGTTTCAATCATCTTTTTGCCCTGCTCTGCCCTTAAAAACTTTCTAACACTGGTGCCGAAAACGGGACTCGAACCCGTACGCCCAGCGGCAACGGATTTTAAGTCCGCAGCGTCTACCATTCCGCCATTTCGGCAATACCGTGAAAGAAAACTACCTTCCGACGCGTTCCCGCGCGAGTTTTTTTTCAAAAAATCACAAGCGGACGGGAACGCCCTCGGCGCGCATCGCTTCCTTCGCTTCCCGAATCGAATACGTTCCGAAATGAAAAATCGACGCGGCGAGCACAGCGCTTGCCTTTCCGATTTTCACGGCGTCCGTCAGGTGCTTCAAATTTCCCGCGCCGCCGGAAGCGATCACGGGAACGCCGACGGATTCGCTCACGCGCCGCGTCAGCTCCAAGTCGTAGCCGGTCTTCACGCCGTCGCAGTCCATGCTGGTGAGCAGAATTTCTCCGGCGCCGAGCGCGACGGTTTTTTTCGCCCACGCGATCGCGTCGATGCCGCACGGCGTCCGCCCGCCGTGGGAATAAACCTGCCACGAGTCCGTTCCCGCGTTGCGCCGCGCGTCGATCGCGACGACGATGCACTGGTTTCCGAAACGCTTCGCCGATTCCAGAATGAGATTCGGCTCCGCGATCGCCGCCGTGTTCAGCGAAACTTTGTCCGCTCCCGCGTTGAGCATCGCGCGGATATCCTCGACGTTGCGCAGACCACCGCCGACGGTCAGCGGCATGAAAACCTGATCGGCGGTGCGCTCCACGACGTCGCGCATGATTCCGCGCCCGTCGGACGACGCCGTGATGTCGAGAAAAACCAGTTCGTCCGCGCCCTGCCGTTCGTAGGCGCGCGCGCAGTCCACGGGATCGCCGGCGTCGCGCAATGCTTCGAACTGCACGCCTTTGACGACGCGTCCGGCTTTGACGTCAAGGCAGGGAATTATTCGAACGGAAAGCATTTTTCTGAAACGCAAGCGGCAGAGTTTAGCGGGAACGCGCCTTTTTGAAAATTAAAAAACCTTCGCCGCGGGAACGCCTTCCTAACGAAAAACTAACATCTTTGCGCTTGCGGGAACGCCGCGCGCTTAGTCTAATTTTTTCGTGCAGGTTCTCCGGAAAAAAATCATTCGTCGGCTGAAAATCTTTTTCGGACCGCTATTTCCGATTTTCGCGGTCATCGTCTTGAACATGGCGTTGCTCTCGCTGTTCCGCGTCGGGCTGGCGATTTGGCAAGCCGCGCGCGTCGACGCGACGGACGGCTGGGTGCCGCTTCTTCTGCAAGGCGTTCGCGTCGATTTCGCCTCGATGGGCTGGCTGACGCTCGTTCCCGCCGTGCTGAGCGCGCTTCTGCTTTCGGAAAATCGAATCGGGCGCGCGTGGAACCGCGTCCAACGGATTTTCCTGACCGCGGGAACGACGTTCTTTTTTTTCATGGAACTCGCGACGCCGTCGTTCCTCGCCGAATACGATTTTCGCCCGAACCGTCTGTTTTTCGAATATCTGACGAGCCCGCGCGAAGTGTTCACGATGCTCGCGAAAGGACATCTTCTGGAATTTCTGCTCGCGCTCGCGCTCACGGCGGCGGGAGCGGCGGCGTTCTGGAAATTCACGGGAAGAGTCTCGCGCGGGCTGGCGTTCCCGCGGAGGATTCTTCTGCGTCCCGTTTACGCCTGCGCTGCGGCGGCGGTTCTTTTCATCGGCGCGCGCTCGACGTTCGACCACCGCCCGCTGAATCCGTCGATGGTCGCTTTTTCCTCGGACGCGATGGTGAATTCGCTCGCCGTGAACTCCGGCTTTTCCGTTCTTTTCTCCGCCGCGCAGATGGCGGACGAAGAAAACGCCGCCAAAATCTACGGAAAAATGTCGCTCGACGAAGTGATTTCCCGCGTCAAAAAAATGCGCGGCAAGCCGGAATCCGCCTACGTTTCCGTCGAGCAGCCGACGCTTTCCCGCAACGTCGCCACGGGAACGTGCCCGAAGAACATCGTCGTGATTCTGATGGAATCGCAGGGCGCGCAGTTCATCGGCACGCTTGGCGGACTTCCGCTCTCGCCGAATTTCGACGAACTCGCGCGGGAAGGCTGGCTTTTCGAAAAATGCTTCGCCACGGGAACGCGTTCCGTGCGCGGCATCGAAGCCGTCGTCACTGGCTTCACGCCGACGCCCGCCCGCTCGGTCGTGAAGCTCGGGAAAAGCCAATCGGGATTTTTCACCATTCCGCATCTGCTCGCCGACATCGGCTATTACACCGCGTTTATTTACGGAGGAGAAAAACATTTCGACAACATGGCGTCGTTTTTTTACGGGAACGGCTTCAAGGAAATCATCGACGAAAAGGATTACGAAAATCCGGTTTTCACAGGCTCGTGGGGCGTGTCCGACGAAGATCTTTTCGCGATGGCGGACAAAAAATTCCGCGAATGGTCCGACGCGGGAACGCCGTTTTTCAGCCTCGTCTTCACGTCGAGCAATCACGATCCGTTCGAATATCCCGACGGGCGGATCGTCGGCTACGACGCCGAAAAACAAACGCGCAGAAACGCCGCGAAATACGCGGACTACGCGCTCGGTCAATTTTTCAAAGCCGCGAAAAAATCGAATTACTGGAAGGACACGGTCTTCCTCGTCGTCGCCGACCACGATTCCCGCGTCTCCGGCGCGTCGCTCGTGCCGATCGAAAAATTCCGCATTCCCGCGCTGTTTCTCGGCGAGGGCGTTCCCGCCAAGCGCGATCCGCAGCTGATTTCGCAAATCGACCTGCCGACGACGCTGCTGTCGCTCGCGGGAATCGCCGCGGAATATCCGATGCTCGGACACGATCTGACGTCGGAAAAATCGAATCTCGCGATGATGATCTACGACAAGAATTTCGCGATGATGCGCGGCGAAAACGTGACGATTCTCCAGCCCGGACGCGAAGCGCAGAACTTCATTTACGATTTCGAGGGAAAAAAGCTCGTTCACGCGGGAACGGCGGACGAAGAAGCCGCGAAAGACGCGCTTGCCACCGTGCTGTGGGGTTCCTACGCCTACAATCTCGGACTTTTTAAGGCACCGGAAGCGGAATCTGGGCACGGAAAATGAACCCCGCGTTCCCGCGCGGGAACGCCCGCGGCACGCAATCTTTTGCTTTTACAACGCGGCGCGGGAACGCTACGCTTTGCGGCAAAGAATTTCAAAAAAACGAAACACACCGGAGAATTTTATGCCGCTTATCAACAAACTTTCCGCCCGCCTTCAAAAGCATCCGAAGCGCGTCGTCTTTCCCGAAGGCTCGGACGTGCGCATCATTCAGGCCGCAAGACAGTTCGCCACGCGGAAACTCGGCGCGCCGATTCTGATCGGCGACCGCACGCGCATCAAGGCGATCGCGGCGCGGCTCGACGTCCGGCTCGACGGAATCCGCATCATCGAGCCTGCGCGCTCCGCGGAACTTCCGGAATTTACGAAACTGCTCCGCGGAATGCAGCGATTCAACGGCATGGACGACGCGGAAGCGACGGATTACGTGCTTTCTCCGAATTATTTCGCCTGTATGATGCTGCTCACGGGAGCGGCAGACGCGATGGTCTGCGGCGCGACGTCGATCCCGACCAACGCGCTGCGCGCGATTTTTCAGCTCATTCCGCGCCAGCCGGGCGTCGAGACAATTTCCTCGATGCAGATCATGGCGAAGGAAGACTCCAAACTCGGCATCAACGGAACGCTTTTTCTCGCCGACTGCGCCGTCATTCCCGAACCGACCGCGGAACAGCTCGCCGACATCGCGATCACGACGTCGATGCTCTGCTATCATTTGACGAACGTTCCGCCGCGCGTCGCGATGCTGGCGTATTCGTCGAAAAGCCTCACGCGGAAAGCGCCCGCCGTCGAAAAAGTCAAGGCGGCGACGGCACTCGCGCGCACGAAAGCCCGCGATTTCGACGTTCCCGTGGAAATCGACGGCGAGCTTCAGGTGGACGCCGCGCTGGACGCGTTCACGGCGGAGGTCAAAGGCGTCGAAGGGCTCGTCGCGGGCAAGGCGAACGTTCTCGTGTTTCCCGATTTGAACAGCGGGAACATCGCGTCGAAATTCGCTCAGCTTGTCGCGGAAATCCCGTCCTACGGGCAAATTCTCACCGGGCTTTCCAAGCCGATCGCGGAAATTTCCCGCGGCGCGAGCGCGCACGACATTCTCGGAACGGCGGTCATCGTCGCGGCGCAGGCGGTCGACCGCCACTACCTTTATCCGGTCGTTCCGGAAGACGAGGCGTGATTTCTTTTCCGTTTCGGCGTTCCCGCGGGAACGCCGAAACGTTTTTCACGGAGAAAGGTAAATTCAGAATTTTTTTTCAAAACAATCTATGGCACTCAATCAGGCATCTTTCGCGCACAACGTTCCCGGGCTTCTGTCCAAACCGCTGAATACGACGACGCGGAGAATTTTCGTCGCCGCCACGCGCCAAAACGACGGGAAGACGACGACTTCGCTCGGTCTGTTCGGCGCGCTTCATTCGCTCGGGCACAGCGTCAGCTACATCAAGCCGGTCGCGCAACGCATCGTCAAGGTGGAAGGCGACGTCGAAGTCGATGAAGACACATTCCTGCTCAACAGCATCTACGACGTGAGAATCCCGATTGCGGCAATGTCGCCCGTCGCCGTCGATTCGTCGTTCACGCAACGGTATCTGGACGCGCCTGAGAAAATTTCTCCGCTCATCGCCGACACGATCTGCCGCGCGTTCGACCGCGCCGCCTACGAAAAAGACATCATCATCGTCGAAGGTTCCGGACACGCGGGCGTGGGTTCGGTTTTCAACGCGTCGAATGCGGACAACGCGAAAATGCTTGGCTCGAAAGTCATCATCGTCGCTTCCGGCGGGATCGGCAAACCCGTGGACGAAATTGCGATGAACAAAGCACTTTTCGACGACCGCGGCGTCGAGTGCATCGGCGTGATTTTGAACAAAGTCGTTCCCGAGAAAATGGAAAAAATCCGCAAATACGCCTCGATCGCGCTGGAACGGCTCGGCGTTCCCCTGCTGGGAATGCTCCCGCTGGAAAAATCGCTTTCCAATCCGAATCTTTCCCAAATCGTCGAGGAAACGGGAGCGTCGTGGCTCGTGCCGCTCGTCAAAGGACGTTCGCAGCGCGCCGATCACATCATCGTCGGCGCGATGTCCGCGCAACGCATGTTCGACTGCATCGGGAAAAACACGCTCATCATCACGCCCGGCGACCGCGAAGATCTGCTCTTTTCGCTTCTCGCGGCTTCGGGAACGACGGACGGACCGAAAATTTCCGGCATCATGCTGACGAACGGATTGATGCCGTCCGAGCGTATTCTCTCGATGCTCCGCCAAGTCGGCGTTCCCGTCGCCGCCACGAATCGGGAATGCTTTGAAACGACGCGGCGCATCAGCCAGATGATCGTCAAGACGCAGCCCGGAGATTCGGACAAAGTTTCGACGATCGAAACGCTCATCCGCGAGAACGTCGATCTCGACCGCATTCTCAAATCCATCTGAACGCGCCCGCTCCCGTTTTTTCAAAAAAATGCCCTGGTCAATCTATCTGGCGCTGAAACAGCTGTTCCCGCCGGGAAACCGCTTTCCCGCGTTCGCCTTGGTTTCCGTCATCGGCGTCGCCGTCGGCGTCTGCTCTCTGCTCGTCGTTCAAACGGTGATGAACGGATTTTCGCAGGAACATCGGGAAAACATTCAGCGCATGTATGGACACGAAATCGTGCGCAGCGCGAATTACCGCCCGATTTACAACCACAAATCCGTGATGGAAAAACTCCGCGCCGTTCCCGGCGTCGCCGCCTGCTCGCCTTTCGCCGAAGGTCAGGTCATGGTGAAAAACGAGAACATTCCCGCGCTGCCGTTCGTCCGCGGCATTCATCTCGAACTCGAAGACCGAGTCGTTCCCGTGAAAAAACTCATCGTCGAAGGCTCGCTCGACGATCTCGACGACGATCGCGTCATTCTCGGCGACAAGCTCGCGAAAACGCTCGGCATTTTTAAAATCGGACAAAAAATCGAAGTCTATTCGCCGACGATGGTCGACGAGCTGAAAGACGATCAGATTCCGCTGCCCGTCGAGCTGGAAGTCTGCGGAATTTTTCGATCCGGCTACGTTCCCGCCGACGAAAACACGATGCTCGTTTCGCTCAGAAGAATGCAGGAGCTTTACAATCTCGGCACGGGCGTCCACGGCATTCGCGTGCGCCTCGAAGATCCCGAAAAAGCGATCGAGCTGCTTCCCGCACTCTCGCGAGAACTCCCGCCCGACCTCGAGGCGATCCCGTGGATGTACGTGAACTTCAATTTTCTCGAAGCGATCCGTTTCGAAAAATCGATGCTGTTTTTCCTGATGTTCATCATCACGATCGTCGCCTCGTTCTCGATCGCCAGCACGCTGTTCTCCGCCGTCGTAAAGCGTTCCCGCGAAATTGGCATTCTCGGCGCGCTCGGCGGACGCCCGCGGCAGATTCTAACGATTTTCGCCGCGCAGGGGCTGTTTGTCGGGCTGATCGGATACTGCGGCGGCTGCGGGCTGACGTTTCTCATCGTCGCGTTCCGCAATCAGATCGTCGCGTTCATCAACAATCTTTTCGGGAACGGCGAAATGGTCGCCCAAATGTATCTCTTCCGCGAAATTCCCGTGCATTACAGCGGAAACGATTTCCTCCTCGCCGCCCTTTTCACCGTCGTCACAACGACCGTCGCCGGTCTCATTCCCGCGATCTGGGCCGCGCGAAAAAAACCCGCCGAAGCCATGCGCGAAAACTGAACCTTCGATTTTTTCGACCATGAAAAACATTTCCGAACCCGTTCTTTCCGCGCAGGAAATCCGAAAATCCTTCGCGACACCCGCCGGAAAACTCGAAGTCCTCTCTGGCGTCAATCTTTCCATCGCTTCCGGCGAAAGCGTTTCCATACGCGGCGCGAGCGGCGCGGGAAAAACCACGCTTCTGCAGATTCTCGGCGGACTCGACATGCCCGACTCCGGCGAGCTTTTCTGGAACGGAGAACGCATCACGCGGCGCGGGAACGCGTTTCTCGCCAAGGCGCGGGCAAAGCTCGTCGGCTACGTCTTCCAGTTTTTTCACCTCGTTCCCGAATTGACCGCGTTCGAAAACGTCCTGCTCGCCGCGCGAATCGCGGGAACGCCGCTGCGGACGGCGCGGGAACAGGCGAAAGAGCTGCTCGCGCGCGTCGGTCTCGCCGAACGCGTCGCACACCTGCCGAGCAAACTTTCCGGCGGCGAATGCCAACGCGTGGCGATCGCGCGCGCACTGATCAACCGCCCGCCGCTACTTCTCGCCGACGAACCGACGGGCAATCTCGACGAGCGCACGGGAGAATCCGTCATGCAATTGCTCGTCGACGTCTGCCGCGAGCAGAAAACCGCACTGCTCCTCGTCACGCACAATCTCGATTTCGCCTCCCGCGCGGATCGCCACCTCATTCTGCGCCGTGGCGTGATCGAGGAAAACTGAACGTTCCCGCGGCGCGGATTTCTTTTTTTTTCTCAAAAAAAAACTTGCGGAGGGCAAATATAGGGTATAGCCCTATATGCCATAACAAAAAAAAATGTCCACAAGCTGTCCTCACTGCAAAGAAAAAAAAGAACAGGAACACGCACACGCGTGCTGTTGCTGCGGCGGCGGGAACGCGTCCGCGCCAAAATCCTGTTGCAGCACGCGCGGCGAAGAAGCCGAAGTCAATCCGACGCGGGAACGCGTTTTCCTGCTCGTCTCGCTGGCGAGTCTCATCGCTGGATTCGTGCTTGCGAAAAGAGACGCGTGCATTCCCGCGTTCCCGCTGACGGATCCGTCGTGGATCGCCGTCGTCCTGTGCGGATTTCCGATTCTCCGCGCGGCGAAGCGCGCGCTCTTCGAGCAGCGGAAAATCACGAGCCCGCTCCTCATCAGCATCGCGATTATTGCGTCGCTCGCGCTTCAGTTTTTCTTTTATTTCGGCGGGAACGCTCACGACGGCGAACACATGCACGACAGCTACATTTTCGCCGCCGGAGAAATCGCGTTTCTAATGGCACTCGGCGAAATGATCGAGGATTGGACGGTGAAAAAATCCCGCAAAGGCATCGAAGCGCTGATGAATCTCGCACCGAAGCACGCGCAGAGAAAAACCGCAGACGGCGACGTCGAGACCGTTCCCGTCGAAGCTTTGAAAAAAGGCGACGTCGTGCTGGTGCGTCCCGACGACATGATTCCCGCCGACGGCGAAATCATCGAAGGCGAAAGTTCCGTCAATCAGGCGAGCCTGACCGGAGAAAGCCTTCCCGTGGACAAATCCGTCGGCGACGCCGTTCTCGCGGGAACGTGGAACCAGTCTGGCGCGCTGACGCTCCGCGTGACGAAGCCGAACGGCGAAAACACGATTTCCCGCCTGATAAAGCTCGTGCGGGAAGCCGAAGAGAAAAAAGCGCCCGTGCAGCACGTCGCGGATCGCTGGGCGGCGCGCGTCGTTCCCGCCGCGATTCTGTGCTCCGTGCTCGTCGGATTTTTCGCGTATTTCGTTCTGGGCGTGAATTTCAGCTCGTCGCTGATCCGCGGCGTGACGATCCTCGTCGTGTTCTGCCCGTGCGCATTCGCGCTCGCGACGCCGACCGCCGTCGCGGCGGGAATCGGGAACGCGGCGCGACGCGGCATTCTCATCAAAAGCGGCGAAGCACTGGAAAAACTCGCGCACGTCGATTGCGCGGTTTTCGACAAGACGGGAACGCTGACGCGCGCGGAGCTGAAAATCGAAGCCGCGTTTCCCGCGGGAACGCGCTCCGAAAAGGAAATGCTCGCACTCTGCGCCGCGGCGGAACAGCGCTCGCAACATCCGATCGCGCGCGCGATCATCGCGGCGGCGCAGGGATTTTCCCTGCCAACCGCGCGCAACATTTTTTCCAAAACCGGAATCGGCGTCGCCTGCGACATCGACGACGAGGAAATACTCGTCTGCTCGTTCCCGTCGCTCGAAAAGGAAAAAATCGCCGTTCCCGCGGACGCGGAAAAATTCGCGGCGGCGCGGCGGGAACGCGGAGAAACGCTCGTCTGCCTCGTCGCGGATTCCGTCCTCGCCGGCATCTTCGCGCTTTCCGACACGCTTCGGGAACGCATCCACGAAACGCTCGCCGCGCTGAAAAGCGACCGCGTGCGCACCGTGATGCTCACCGGCGACAACGCCGCCGCCGCGCGGCACACGGCGAAGCTCGCCGGAATCGACGAAGTTTTTTCCGACCTGCTTCCGGAAAACAAAGCCGAAAAAATCACGGCGATGCGCGGGAACGGCAGGCGCGTGTTGATGGTTGGCGACGGCGTGAACGACGCGCCCGCGCTCGCTTCGGCGGACTGTTCCATCGCGATGGGAGCACTCGGTTCGGAACTCGCCGTGGAGACCGCGGACATCGCGATTCTGAACGACAACGTCGCGCTCATTCCAGGTCTGATGCGCTTTTCAAAAAAAGTGCTGAAAACGATACACATCAATTTCGGCATTTCGCTCGCGATCAACTTCACGTCCGTCGTGCTGAGCGCGCTCGGCGTGCTCGATCCCGTAACCGGCGCGATCGTCCACAACGCGTCGTCCATCATCGTCGTTTCGCACTCGGCGTTCCTGCTCTTCCACAAAATCCGCGCGGCGGAATGAACGGCAAAAAAAAAGCGTTCCCGCGACGATCTTTGCGGGAACGCGTTTTTTTTCACCTGAAAAACGTCAGGCGCGATCTATGGGAAGCGACGGCTCGAAAACGATCGGAGACACGAATGCCGGAGCGGGAAGCCAGGTGTCGAACCACGCCGCGAAAGCGATCATCGCCGCGTTGTCTCCGGTATGGCGCGGATGCGCGGCGAGCAACGGAATTTTGTTTTTTTTCGCCGTTTCCGAAAACGCTTCGCGGAGTATTCGGTTATTGGATACACCTCCGGAAATTCCCAAGCTCGCGAAACGGCGTTCCCGCAATACGACGGAAACTTTTCCCGCGAGCTGCGCGACGATCGCGTCCTGATAATCCGCGCAAATTTCGGGCAAAGACGCGGCGAGTTCGGCGTCGTCCATCTTTTCCAACCGATAGCGCAAACTCGTTTTCAGTCCGGAAAAACTGAAACGCGAACCGTTTCTCAAATTTTCGCCGCGCGGGAACGAAAAACGTCCGCGTTCCCGCGCGAGCCGCGCCTGTTTTTCGATCAGCGCGCCGCCGGGATACGGCATTCCGAGTAGTTTCGCACCTTTGTCGAAAGCCTCGCCCGCGGCGTCGTCCGCCGTCTGCGCGAGGATTTCCACGCGCCGCCGAGCGTCGACGGAAACGAGCAGCGTGTTCCCGCCGGAAACGACGAGACCGAGATGCGGAAAAAGTTTTTCGCAACGCGACGGGAACGCCGACGAATCTTCTTCGTGCAGTGGAATGAACGGCGAAAAAAGATGTCCGCGAAGATGGTTCACGCCGAGCAGAGGCTTTCGCCAAGCCTGCGCGATCGCCCGCGCATAAGCGATTCCGAGCGCGAGACAGCCCGCGAGACCGGGACCGCGCGTTACGACGACGGCGTCGATTTCGTCGGGCGGGCACGTTCCCGCGAGCTGTTCCAGCAGCGCGGGAAAATTCGCGAGGTGTTCCCGCGAGGCGAGATCGGGAACGACGCCGCCGAACTGCCCGTGCAGCGCGATTTGCGTGTTCACGAGTTCCGCGACGATTCCTTTTTTGGAATCGAAAACCGCGAGCGCGGATTCGTCGCAGGAACTTTCTACGGCAAAAATTTTCATGGTGCCGTCAGCGGTTGCGCCGACGGGAACGCGCCGCGCCGACGCCGCTTCCGGGCATCAGCATCAACGGCTCCGTGCGATAGTTGAAGCCGTTGAGTTTTTTGCGCTCGATCGTCTGACCGATGAGCCGCTCGATCGCCTGCAGTTGCAGAAGTTCGTCCGGAGAAAAAAGCGTGAACGCCTCGCCTTCGTCGCCGGCGCGTCCCGTGCGCCCGATGCGGTGAACGTAATCTTCGGGATGTTCGGGAACGTTGTAGTTGATGACGTGCGAGACGCCGGAAATGTCCAGGCCGCGCGACGCAATGTCCGTCGCCACGAGCACGCTGAATTTTCCGGTCTTGAAGCCGCCGAGTGCCTCCGTGCGTTCCCGCTGCGTGCGGTCGGCGTGCATGGTTGCGACGGCGATATTGTTTGCCTCGAGCCATTCCGTTATGCGGTCGGCGTCGCGCTTCGTGCGCGTGAACACGATGACGCTCCGGTATTGCGTGTGTTCCAGCAACGCAAGGAGCAGATCGTATTTCTGATAACCGGCGACGGGATAAATCGCGTGAGAGATCGTTTCCGCCGTGATCGCGCCGATGCGCACGTCGATTTCGACGGGTTCCCGCAGTGCCCAGTCGGCGATTTCCCGAATCGTCTTGTTCACGGTCGCGGAAAAAAGTAGCGTCTGACGTTCTTTCGGACACATGCGGATGATGCGCGAGACGTCTTCGATGAAGCCCATGTCGAGCATCCGATCGACTTCGTCGAGAACGAGCACCTCGATGCGGGAAAGATCGACGAAACGCTGCCGATGCAGATCGATCAGGCGACCGGGCGTCGCGATGACGATTTCCGCTCCCGCGCGCAACGCCTTGAGCTGTTCGTCGTAGCGGACGCCGCCGTAGAGCAGCGCGATTTTGTCCGCCGTGTTTTCGCTGAACGTGCGAAACGCCTCGTCCACCTGCATCGCGAGTTCCCGCGTCGGCACGAGCACGAGACAGCGCGGGAACCCTTTCGGCTCGCCGAGGCGGGCGAGCGTCGGCAACGCATACGCGGCGGTTTTTCCCGTTCCCGTCTGCGCGGCGCCGATGACGTCCCGTCCCTGCAAGGCGACGGGAATAGCTTTTTCCTGAATAGGCGTCGGAGTTTTGTATCCGATTTTTTCTATCGTGGAAAGGAGCTGCGCGGGCAGCCCGAGTTCTGAAAATTCCATAATTTATTTTTTATGCGAATCGACGCGCCGCGGGAACGCGAAACGCTCAGCGCGCGCGATAATAATTGTTCTTGTCGTAAATCGCCCAAAAATCGAACGGGTTGCTCAGCACGGGAAGCTCGACGAAGCGTTTGCCCTGCGCGTCCGTTTTTTCTTCGGACAAAGACTGCGATCCCGCGGGAGCGGAAGGCACCGCGGACGCGGAAGCGTCAATCGCGACGATTCCGGTTTCCTCGATGCGGTTGACGACGTGATCCACCCATTTCAGTTCGACGGCGCGATCGCCGGATTCCATCCAGTCGCCGTCCGAATTGTGCTGATACATGAGCTTCGTGAATTCTTCGAGCGAAACGCCCATTTTCTTGGCAATGGGACCCGCGAAACGCTCATACCAGAGACCGCCTTCCGCGACGCCTTCGCGCATGACCGTCAAATTGCCTTTGACTTCCGACGCAATCTGGTGATGCAGAATCAGTGCGTTCCCGAAGCAGAACGAACGCTCCGCCGTCGTCGTGATAACCGCCGCCATGGACGCGGCAAAGCCTCTGACGACGACGTAGACCGGAGCCTTGCTGCTCTGCATCGCTTTCTGAATCTGATAACCCGCCGTGACGCTCCCGCCCGGCGAATTGTCGATAACGATGAAAATCGGGTATTCCGAGTTTTTGTTGTTGTAGAAATAAATCTGATCGCAGACGGTTTTCGCGAGTTCCTCCGTGATCGGACCGTTCAGCGGAATGCGGCGGTCGGAAATGTAAAGCGTGCCGTCCACGAACGGCTCTTTGAGATATTTCGGCGACTGCGCGGCGGCTGGAGCGAGCTTGGAAAGCTGATCGCGGCTTTCCGCGGCGGAAACGGCGAAATTGACGCGGAGTGCCTCGCCGTTCATCTCCGCCTGAAGTTCCCGCGTTTCCAGTTCAAGATTTTTGCGCCGGAGCTGTTTTTCGCTGATTGCCGCGTTCGCGCGGGCGTTTTCAAGCGCAAGGCGCCGCTCGAGCTCGGTCCGCTCCTCTTCGATTCCGGCGATTTCCTCCGCGAGGCGGGCGGCGGAATCCGCGCTACCGGCGTCCAGCTGCGCCTTTTCCAAAAGGATCGGAGCCAGCGTCCGATCATTTTCGGACGCGAGCAACGCAAGGCGCGCCTCGATGAGATTTTTTTCGATTTTCAGCTTTTCCGTCTCTTCGGCGAGCGTTTTCAGTTCTTTCTCCGCTTCTTCGGGATCGATTTCCGCGGGGGCGGAAAACACGACGGGCGGCAGCGCCTCAGGCGCGATGGCGGGCGTTCCCGCAACGGACGCGGATTCCGCTTTCGCGGGAACGCCGGACGATGCGGAGGAAGCCGTTTCCGCTCCCGCCGCGCAACCGGCGAGGAACAGCGCCGCGGAAACAAGCGTGAAGCGCGCGATCTGTTTTTTTCTGAAATTCATCGGATGCTTTTTCTCCATTGTAAAAAATTTTCGGCGACGAGATCTCATGCGCCGACGCGGTAGAAGTTGTGCGGATCGTAAATCATCCACAGGTCGCCGGCGGGCAGCGTCGGAAGCTCGACGTAGGGCTTGCCGCGCTCGTCGAGCTTCTGCCCGGGACCCTTTCCCGGCGAGAATCCCGCCGAAGCGTTCCCGCCTTTGCGCACGAAGCTCAATTCGTCAATCGTATCGACGACGTCCGTCACCCAATGCCATTTTCGGGCGACGTCGCCGAATTCCGACCAGTCGCCGCGCGAATTGTGCTTATACATTTCCGCGACGTAATCCTCATACGACAGCCCCATTTTTCCGGCGACCTTATCGTTGATCCGACGCGTCCAGTCCGTCGTCTGCCGCAGGAATTCCTGCATCTGCGTAAGATTTCCCATCGTGCCGGAAGACGGCTGATGATGAAGAATGACCGTTTCCGAGTAGCAGAACGAACGCTCCGCCAGCGTCGCAATCACCGCCGCCACGGACGCGGCGTAGTTTTTCACGACGACGTAAACCGGCGCTTTGCTGCTTTCCATCGCTTTCAGAATCTGATAGCACGAAAGAACGCTCCCGCCCGGCGACACGTCGATGACGATGAAAATCGGGTATTCCGAGGTCTGATTGTTGTAGAAATTAATGCGATCCGTCACATACGAGGCGAGCTCCGGCGTCACGAGACCGTTTAATTCAATGCGCCGGTCGGAAATGTAAAGTTTCCCGTTTTCCAGCGGATCCTTGCGGTATTCCGTTCCCGCGTCTGCGGGAACGATTCCGCGCATCGTTTCCGCCATCTTCACCTGCGAAATCCGCCGATTGCCCTGCGCGAGCGTCAGCTCCCGCTCCATGCGCGCGATTTCGAGATCAAGCTCCGCCGCGCGGAGACGGTTTGAGCGTTCCGCGACGGCGAGTTCGTTTTTCGCATTGTCTCGCGCCGAAACGGCGTCGAGCTTCTTCTTGTCCGTGTCGATTTCCGCGAGTTTCGCCGCCGTGCGCGCCGTCCGCAGTGCCGTTTCCGCTTCGAGGCGGGAACGCTCGATGCCGCGCTGCGCCAATTCCTCGGAAAGCCGCGCCCGCCCGAGAGCGACTTCCGCGTCGATACGTGCTTTTCTCGCGCCGAGCAGATGGATTTCCAGCTGTTTTTTCTGCTCATCCGTCATCTCCGGAGCGCTTTCCGCGGGAACGGCTTCTTCGCCGACCGCGGCAGTAGCGGTTTCCGGCACTTCGCCGCCCGCGTCCTGACCCTGCAAAAACGGGGAAACCGCGGAAACGGCGGCAATCGACATCAAATATTTTAACAACTTCATCTTTCTTTCACTTGGGGAATTATAAGGGTGTGGAATTTACACAAGATTTCCGTTTTTTTCCATAGAAAAAACCGCTGGGGAAAAAACGCTCCGCCGAAGCGTTCCCGCTCGGGAAAAAACCGTTTTACAAGCCGCGGCAAGTATGCAATTCTTTACGCCGTTTCCCCTCATTCATCGTGAAATCTCACTCCTCCAATCTCGTCTGCCCGCCCGGCGTTCCCGTCCACGGACTTCGCCGCGCGGGAACGCTTATCTCGCCATGAACCAAAAAACCCAATCCGGCGTCATCTTCGACTGGGACGGCGTCATCGTCAACTCTTCCGCCGCGCACGAACGCAGTTGGGAAATTCTTGCCGCCGAACGCGATCTGCTCTTGCCCGAAAATCATTTCAAGCGCGGCTTCGGCAAACGCAACGAGGAAATCATTCCGCACGTTTACGGCTGGAGCCGCGACGCGGACGAAATCCGAAAACTTTCCGAACGCAAGGAGGAAATTTTCAGAAAAATCATCCGCGAGGAAGGCATCGAGCCGCTCCCGGGCGTGCGCCGCCTTCTCGAAGATCTGAAACAGCGGGAAATTCCCTGCGCCATCGGTTCTTCGACCAGCAGAGCCAACATCGACCTTGCGCTCGACATCATGGACTTGCACATCGCGTTTGCGGGAATCATCACGGAAGAAAGCGTCAAAGCCGGGAAGCCTCGCCCCGACGTTTTCCTGCAAGCGGCGCACGCGCTCGATCTGCCGCCGAAAAACATCGTCGTTTTCGAAGATTCTCTCGCCGGAATCGAAGCGGGAATCGCGGGCGGCTTCAAAGTCATCGCCGTGGCGACGACCAATCCGCGCGAATTGCTGGAACGCACGCAGGCGCACTGCGTCGTCAATCGCCTCACGGAAGTCAGCGTCGGGCTGATCAGCGCGCTGCTTCTGAAAAAATAACGTTCCCGCGCGGGGAAAAAGGAAACGCCGTTCCCGCGCGGGGAATGCGGCGCGACGGGAACGCGGAAAACGACCCGCCGTTCCCGCGTCAGAAAAGTTCGCCCTGCCGTCCGGCGGGATCGCGTTCGATTCCGCAGACTTCCCAGCCTTTCTCCGTGAGGACGCGTCCCTGCGGCGTCCGCGCGATGTAGCCCTCCTGAATCAGATAGGGTTCGTGGACTTCTTCGAGCGTGTGTTCGTCTTCGCCGACGGCGACGCCGATCGTTCCCAGACCGACGGGACCGCCGTTGTAATTCTGCGCGAGCGTCCGCAGAATGCGCTTGTCCATGTCGTCCAGCCCGTGCCCGTCGATTTCGAGAAGTTCGAGCGCGCTCGCCGCCGTTCTGCGGTCAATCGTGCCGTTCCCGCGCTCGATTGCGTAGTCGCGGGCGAAGCGGATCAGATTGTTGACGATTCGCGGCGTCCCGCGCGCGCGGCGGGCGATTTCCATGGCACCGCCGTCGTCGACGCCGATTCCGAGCTTCGCGCAGTTCCGGCGGACGATTTTAAAAAGATCCTCGTGAGAATAATAATCGAGCCGCGTCTTCAACGTGAAGCGGGAACGCATCGGCGCGGTGAGCAAGCCCATCCGCGTCGTCGCGCCGACGAGCGTGAAGCGCGGGATCGACAGCCGCACGCTGCGCGCGTTCGGTCCCTGGTCGATCATAATGTCGATGCGGAAATCCTCCATCGCCGAATAAAGAAATTCCTCGACGATTTTGGAAATGCGGTGAATTTCGTCGATGAAAAGGATTTCGCCCTCTTCCAGCGCCGTCAGCAATCCGGCGAGATCCGCCGGTTTTTCGATCACGGGGCCGGATGTGATTTTCACCTTCGTTCCCATTTCCTCGGCGAGAATCAGCGCGAGCGTCGTTTTCCCGAGCCCCGGAGGTCCGTGCAGCAGAATGTGATCCAGCGCGCGATGTTCCCGCCGCGCCGCGCCGACCATCACGCGCAGCCGCTCGATCGTGCTCGGCTGCCCTGTGAAATCGTCGAAATTCGGCGGACGGAGCGCCTGGTCAAGCGTCGCGTCCTTGCGCGCCAGCGCGTCTTCAAAATAACTGCGCGGCGCGTCGTCCGCGGGAACGCTCGGTTCTGTTTTTTTCTTCGGCATCGGGAGAGGTTTTAAGATAACGCGTTCCCGCGAAAAAAGGAAACGCGATTTTTCAGCTTTCTCTCAAATCGGAAAGAAGCGCGTCGATCTGCGCTTCCGTGGTCGCCCACGACGTGCAGAAACGCACGGCGCAATGCTCGGCGTCAACGCGCGTCCAATGCGACCATGCGTATTTTCCGGAAAGTTTCTTCAAAAGCGAATCCGGCAGAATCGGGAAAATCTGGTTCGTCGGCGTTTCGATGAAAAGCGGGAAGCCGGCTTCGACGAAGCCGCGTTCGAGCTTTTCCGCGAGGCGAACCGCGCGCGCGGAAATTTCAAAATACAGTCCGTCCTCGAACAGCGTCAGAAACTGAAGACCGAGCAGACGCCCCTTCGCGAGCATTCCGCCGCGCTGTTTCATGATGCAACGGAAATCCTTTTGCAGCGCGGGATTTCCGATGACGAGAGCCTCTCCGAAAAGCGCACCGACTTTCGTTCCGCCGATGTAAAACGCGTCGCAGTTCGCCGCGATGAACGGCAGATCCGCGTCGTTCCCGCGCGCCGCCAGACCGTAGCCGAGCCGCGCGCCGTCGATGTAGAGCAGCAGTTCCTTTTCCCGGCAGACCTCGCGGAGCGCGCGGATTTCCTCGCGGGAATACAGCGTGCCCAGTTCCGTGGGCTGGGAAATGTAAACGAGTGCCGGCTGCGCGATGTGATCCCGCGTGTCGTCGTTTCGATAAGCCTCGACCGTTTTTCGGACGTCGTCCGCGGAGAGCTTGCCGTTCTCGCTCGGAAGTGCGAGTGCCTTGTGCCCGCACGCCTCGATCGCGCCTGTCTCGTGAACGCAGATGTGCGCCGTTCCCGCGGCGATCGCGCACTGATGCGGGCGCAACGCGGCGGCGATCAGCGTCAGATTCGTCTGTGTCCCGCCGACGAGAAAATGCACGGCGCAGTCGGCGTTCCCGCAGAGTTCGCGGATTTTTTCCGCCGCTCGCGCGCAGTATTCGTCTTCGCCGTAGCCGGGCGTCTGTTCGAAATTCGTCGCCGCCAAACGCTCCAGAATTTTTGGGTGCGCGCCTTCGCTGTAATCGCAATTGAACCGAATCATCGCTTTCAAAAAAAAACGGGGGAATGCTATGCCGTTCCCGCCCTTTTGTTAAGCACAATAAAAGAAGTCGGCGGAATCCGAAGCGACGCCGCGTGCGGGAACGAAAAAAAAGAACGCCGGCGGGAATCCGAGAAAATCCGCTGGCGTTCTTTCGCGAAAAAGCGAAGCATTTTTTATTCGCCCCAGGAAACTGGCTGTCCCGTGCATTCGAGGACGCCGCGCCAAAGCTCGCTGGTCACGTTCACTTTTTTGCGCTTGTGCGCGATGAGCGAAAGCGGCAGGTGAACATGCGCGCGGTGGCACATCGCGACGAGCATTCCCGTCTTTCCCGCCATTCCCGCGTGAACGGCGTTGTGCGCGAGGTGCGAGCAATACGCGTTGTCGTAGGCGTTCGCGGGAATGCTTCGAATGATGTAGCTTGGATCGATGTATTTGATCGTGCTGACGACGCCGTGCTCTTTCATGTAGGCGCCGATGCGATCCCGCAGATACTTGCCGATGTCGTGGTGGAGCTTATTTCCGGACGCGTCGCGCCCCGCCTCCTTGTCGAAAAGCGTCTGTCCCGCGCCCTCGGCGACGACGATCAGCGCGTGCCCGCGATCGGCAACGCGTTTGCGGAGCACTTCGAGGAAGCCGTTCGGACCGTCGAGCACGAGCGGCACTTCGGGAATGAGAACGAAATTCGCCTCGGAACTCGCCAGCGACGCATACGCCGCGATGAAGCCGGAATCGCGCCCCATCAGTTTGACGATGCCGATTCCGTTCGGTGCGCCTTTCGCCTCGACGTGCGCGCAGTTGACGATTTTAACCGCTTCGGAAACGGCGGATTCGAACCCGAAGCTTTTGTCCAGCAGGACGATGTCGTTGTCGATGGTTTTCGGGATGCCGATGACGGACTTTTTCAAACCGCGCAGCTTGCATTCGTCGGAAATTTCGTTCGCGGCGCGAAGCGTGCCGTCCCCGCCGACCACGAAAAGAATGTCGATGCCCATGCGCTGCAACGTATCGACGATCGTCGGCGTGTCCTGCTGCCCGCGGGAACTCGCAAGAATCGTCCCGCCCTGCGCGTGAATGTCGGAAACGCTTTCGGGATCGAGCAGCACGGGAGAGTGATCGCCCTGCGGAACAAGCCCCTCGTAGCCGTAGCGGAACCCGAAAATGCGCGTCACGCCGTAGGAGTGGTAGAGCCCCATCACGATGTTCCGGATCACGTCGTTCAGCCCGGGGCAAAGCCCGCCGCACGTCACGATGCCGACTTTCGTTTCGGGAGGATTGAAAAAAATGTTCTCGCGCGGTCCCGCCATTTCGAACGAAACGAGCGGCTTCCCGTCGTAAACGGCCTTCATCGTGCCGGAAAACGTGATGTCCGCCAAAACGCGATCGTCGTCCGTTCTGAAAAGCTCGTCCGAAAAATGGAGCTTTTTAAGTGGGGACGGGAATCTGCACGGACCGAGATTTTCGATAACCGTTTCCGGAGTTATCGTATTGTTGCAGGAGGCAGAACTCATAGCAGAACGGATTTTCTTACAGCGATGCCGTTCGGGCAAGTTTTTTCCTCTTTCGGGAACGCAAAAAAATTAAAACAGACGAAACTTGCGAACAGGCACGCTTCCTGCAAAAATCTGCACGAGAAAGAAAAAAAATATGAACAACTACGCCAATCCGTTCGTCGTCGCCGCGTCCGCTCCCGCCGCGCGCGCCGATTTTTACAGGAAAACCTGCCTCCTGACCGCCGTGTCGTGCGCGGTTTTCGGGCTTTTGCTCGCGGGAACGCTCTCGATGCCCGCGATCATCGAGCCGCTGACGCGCCTGTTCTTCGGTAGCGGCGGACTGGGCTGGCTGCTCGTGCTCGCGGGTTTCTGGTGCATTTCGATGCTGGCGAACCGTTTGGCGTTCGGCGGCGTCTCCGCGGGAACGCAGCTCGCGGGGCTCGGCATTTACATCGTCGCGGAAACGCTGCTTTTCGCGCCGATGCTCAACATTTTGATGATTAAATTCGGCTCAAATGCCGCACTGAGCGAAATCGTCGCTCCCGCCGCGCTTTCCACGCTGCTGCTCGCCGTCGGGCTGACGGCGACGGTCTTCATGACGAAGACGGACTTTTCGTTTCTCCGCGCGTTCGTCTCCGTCGGCTTCTTCGTGGCACTTGGCGCGGTCGTGCTCATGACGCTTTTCGGAACCGGCGTCGGAACGTGGTTCATCATCGCGATGACGGTGTTCATCGCCGTCGTGATTCTCTACCAGCTGTGGATGGTGAAGACGCAGTTCCGCCCGGATCAGCACGTCGGCGCCGCGCTGGTGATTTTCTCCGGCGTCGCGACGCTGTTCTGGTATCTGATCATGCTTTTCGCTTCGCGGCGGGAATGAGCGCGCGGGAACGGGAACGCTCCCGTCTCTCCGAAAACGAAAAAGGCGTCGGAATTTCTTTCGACGTCTTTTCGTTTTTCGTCGCAACTGCGGGAACGGTCGTTCATTTCTTTTTCTTGGGCGTTCCCGCGGAATCGCCTTTTTCGGATTTTTTCTTTTTTCCCGCATTGTTCTTTTCCGGAGAAGGCGAATCCGTGTATTTCTGCGGGTAATCCGCGAGATAATCCCATGCGGGATATTTCGCCGCCTTCGCCAGTGCCTGCTTGGAAACGTCGATTTTCCACGCGGAAAAATACGGTCCGAGATTTTTTTTCGACGCCGCGGAAAGCGTCGTCAGCACCCAATCCCATTTTTCCTGATCGGAAATGTTTTTCTCGAACGGCTTCGACTGATAGGCGACGCCCATCGCGCGGAATGTCTCGAAGCCGAGTTCCCGCATCAGCTCGACGTAAAAATAGAGCTTCACCTTGGCGTCGTCGGACTCGTTGAACGTATTTCCGCTTTTGAAAAATTCGCCCACGGATTCCGACATCGTTTTCTCGTCGATTCCGCCGCCGTCCCACGCCCGTTCGTAAGGAACTTCGCAGCCCTTGATCTGAGCGATCGTCGAAAACACGTTGACGGTAATTTCCGTCAGACCGGAACTCGCGATGCAAAAATACGGCGTCGGACCCTGATGATTGTGCCCAACTTCGTGCCAAAGTCCCCAGCTCCCGTCCCGCGTCAGTGCTCCCGTTTTGATGCAGTTTCCCCAGTCCATGTGTCCCATCGCGGGATAGCCGGAATGCCCGTAGCCGACTGAAATCTGCCTGTCCAGCACGAAACGCATCGGCTGATTGATGCGGTCTGGCGTCATGTCCCAAGCGACGATCCAATCCTGCATCGCCATGCTGCGTTGCAGTTTTTTGCAGATTTTCCGCGGGAGCTTCATTTCTTTCAGCATGTCCAGCGTGAGCGTGAACGTAAGGCGCGGCGTCTGAATCTCGCCCCACGGAGCCTTATACTCCGCGAGCTGCCGCGTCCATTCCTCCTGCGTCGTCAGCGCCTCTTTTTTCAGCGGCTGATCGCCGAAAACGTAAAGCGGGGACGGCGCGCCTCCTTCAATCGTGATGCGCACGGGTTTGGATTTGCGGTGAACGCCGCCGACGTCGATGTAAATCAGCCCGCCCATCGGGTTGGCGAACTCGACTCTTCCCTTTTCGGGAATGCTGATCGAATTCGACAGCCGCGGCATACGGCGGAGTTTGCCGCTATGGTTTTTTTCAATGTGATCCCACGTCAAAGAATCCGTCTGCGCGCCGATGCGAACCGAGAGCGGCACTTTCGGCTTGCCGAGGACGCGCACGGAAATCGCTTTTCCGGGCGGCGCCCAAAGCCCGGTGCTGTGCCAGCCGCCGATTTCGGGATCGATCACGATCTGCCGCTCCACCAGATCGACTTCTTCTGCGGGAACGCCTGGAAAATCCGCCGCCGCTGGAGCCGCTTTCGTCGTCTTGGGATCGCCTTTGAGAAACGTGTCCATCGATTTTATCAACGCCTCGATTTTCGAGCGATCCGACCACGGATTTTCGTCGGAAGGGAAATCCGTCATGTCGGATTTTTCCGCGGTTTCCCAGCTCCATTTTCCGATGGGTTTGTCGGGGCGCTTCCGCGTCGGATTGATTTCGTCGCGGCTTGCGGGATAATATGCCGAACCCTCGACCAGCGCCATTTCGAGCGCTTCCTCGAGCGAAATGTCCTTTCCTTTTTTCGGCGCGGCGAAAAGCGTTCCCGCGGAAACGAGCGCGGCGAACATCAGAATCAGAATACGGAAAATCGGGTTCATCGTTTTTCGGGGAATGCGAAAAAACTAATGAATCGGCGCGGCGGAAGAAAGCCGAAATTTCGCGCTCCCGCCGCGCGCGGGGGAATTTTTCCGAAATCGAAAAAAAAACGTTCCCGCGAAAACGAAGCCGCGGGAACGCTTTTGCAAGACGGGAACGCGAATTTTTCTCAGCCGACGGTGAGAATCGCCGTCGCCGCCATCGCCGCGAGCGCGCACGCGATGGATTCGCCGCCGACCAGCCCCGACGCGAGCGCGACCGAATAACGCTCCTCCGTCCGCTTGTGGAATTTGTTCCAAAGCCAGATGATGATCGCGCCGATCGCGAACGACGCCGCGTTGTTGAACGCCGCGGGAAGCGTCAGCACGATGCCCATGCCGATTGCGGACGGCAGGAACGGACGCGCTTTCGGGAACAGTCGCTCGAACACGGGAATCGCGATTCCGATGATCGCGCCGATCGACATCGCCCAGTAAACCGTCGTCGGCAGGTGCATCAGCGGATCGTTCAAAAATTCCGCGACTGCTTTCCACATGCGCGCGGGAGGCGCGGGATATTTTTCGAGCGTGTCCACGTCCGGCACGAGCAGCCGCCACACGGGAACGACGATCACCGTGCCGATGCAGATCGCCAAAAGCTGCGTGAAAAACTGAATGCGCGGCTTCATGCCGAGCAGATTTCCGAGCTTCATGTCGGACATCAGGTCGCCCGCCGCGCCGCCCGCTGCCGCCGTCACGCCGCCGGTGATAAGGTTCGTCGAAAGTGCTTTCTGAATCGCCGCAGGCGTGTATTCGACGGCGCGCGCGCCCGGCATCACGGAATAAATGAGCTGGGAGATTTTCCCCATCGCGCCGATCGGGTTCGTGTCCGCCTCGCCGCAGGAACGCGCGCAGATCAGGCCGAACGCTCCCGCGAGGAAAATCGCGAGAATGCCGAGATACCACGCCGTGTTGAACGCGAAATGCAGTGTCGCGATCAGACCGATCGACGCGGGAACGACGCCGATGATGAACCATTTCATCGGCACTTCGACGTCGGCGACGGGATCGTCCGCGTCGGATTTGCCGCCCGTCCCTTTTTTCTTCGGGAACACGCTCGAGAACGCGCGCCCGATCGTCCGCCACTGAAACGCCAGCGACGTGAAGCTCGCCATGACCATGATCGCCGTTCCCATCCACAGCGACCAGTAGACGACGCGGAATCCGGTGAAGTTCCCGCCCTCATCGACCGTCGTTTCGATGTTGCGGAAAATGTCCGTTCCCGCGTGCAGAATGTCCTGAGAAATCAGCCACGGCGCGACGAGCCAGTCGAGCGCGATCGCCGTGAAGAACATCGTCAGCGAAACGCGGAGCCCGCAGAGCATTCCCGCGCCGATAAGCAACACGGACGGATCGAAGGACACGCCCGGAAGATTCGCGTCGGACGGGATCGTCGTCGCGATTTTTCCTCCGATGATCGACGACGTGCCTTCCTGCATCTGTTCGATTTGCTCGACGCTTTTGTCGGAAACCGTTGTCGCGCCCTGAATGCCGCCCCAGATTTTCAGCGGATTGAGAAATTCCGGCAGCCCGATCGCGTCGGGAACGCAGGCGAAACGCAGACAGAAATCCGCGAGCTTCTCTTTTCCCGTTTCCGCGAACGCGGCGGCAAGCGTCGGGAGCTGTTTGACGATGCCGAGCAAAGCCGCCAAACCGAGCGAAATGAGCAACGTCGCGACCTTGTTCCGCGTCTCCTTGCTTCCGCCCGTCGCGTAAAGCGATTTCAGCGTTTCCGCCGAGGCGATCGACGACGGGAAGCGCAGGCGCTCCTGATTGATGAGCGCGCGTTTCAGCGGAATCGCGATGCACGTGCCCAAAAGCGCGGCGAAGAAAATTGTCGGCACCATTTTATACCACGGCGCGGGAATCCCTTGCAGAAGCATCAGCGCGCCGAAGGCGGAGACGACCGTGTGCATCGTCGTCATGCCGATGACGGACGCGACCGACGAAGTCGCCGCGTTTTCCAGCACGCCCATCTGCCGGATCAACCCGCCGGAAATCGAACGCATCGCGTTGAACACCACGAAGGAAAGAATCACCGCGACGAGCGCGATCCCGAATCCCCAGCCGATTTTCAGCGACGTGTACATGCTCGACGCGCAGGCGAGAATCCCGATCAGCCCGCCGAAAACCGCGCCGCGCACCGTCAGCTGCGGTTCCTTGTCCGCGCGGTAAATGTATTTGCGCCAATAGGCGTCCCGCTGTTCCGGCGGAATTTTGTCGAGGGCGAATACGGACGTGTCGATTTCCGGCTCGGAAAGCGTTCCCGCGTTCGGCGATGAAGGCTCGTGCGTGTTGCTCATAACTATTTGAGGTTCATTCTGACACTCCGCCATGGATCGCGCAAATTATTTTCGCGGGAACGGTTTTCTTCAAAGCGTTGCGTTCCCGCGGAGAAAAGCCTATCGTTTCGGGCGATTAAATTTTCTCATGGAATACGAAGCAGTCATCGGTCTGGAAATCCACGTTCAGCTCAAAGCGAAAAGCAAAGTTTTCGCCGGTGCTCCCGCAGGCTTCGGCGAACCGCCGAATCGGCTGATCGACCCGACCGTGCTTGCGTTGCCGGGCGCGCTTCCCGTGCTGAACCGCGAATCCGTCGAAAAATCCATCAAATTCGGGCTGATGATCGACGCGAAGATGCCGGAGATTTCCCGCTGGGCGCGGAAAAATTATTTTTATCCGGACAGCCCGAAAAATTACCAGATCACGCAGCTCGCGGAAGAAGCCGTCGTCGGTTCCGGCGAAGTCGAAATCGAGCTGCCCGGTCCGTCGCGCAACGTGATGGGCGAACACAAAAAAATCCGCATCAATCACGCGCATCTGGAAGAAGACGTCGGAAAGCTCACGCACGGCGGCACGACATCGCTCGTCGATTACAACCGCGCGGGAACGACGCTGCTCGAAATTGTAACCGAGCCGGACATGCACTCCGCGGAGGAAGCCGTCGCACTGCTCAATGCGCTGCGCATGATTTTGAACGCCGCTGGTCTTTCCGACTGCGATATGGAAAAAGGTCAGCTCCGCTGCGACGCGAACGTTTCCGTGCGCCCCGCGGGAACGTCCGAACTGCGCACGCGCACCGAAATGAAGAACGTCAACTCGCTCACCGGCGTGCGCAACTGCATCAATTTTGAAATCAGGCGCCAGATCCGCGCTTACGAAAACGGAGAAAAAATCATTCAGGAAACGCGCGGCTGGAACGCGGAAACCGGTCACACCTATTCCATGCGCTCGAAAGAAAACGCGCACGACTACCGCTATTTCCCCGATCCCGATCTGATGCCGGTGAAAATCGACGCCGCGTGGCTCGCGCGCCTCAAAAAGGAGCTGCCGGAAAAGCCCTTCGACCGCCAGCGCCGCTACATGGCGGATTTCGGGCTGCCCTACACGATCACGTCCGTGCTCATTCCCGACCGCGCGCTCTGCGAATTTTTCGAAAAATCCGTCGCCGCGTTCCCGAAAGCGCCGCAGCACACGGCGAATCTCATCGTGAACGAAATCCTGCGCGAAATCGCCGCCGCGGGAACGGAAGCGACCGTCGCCGACAGCAAAATTTCTCCGGAAGCGCTCGCGGGGCTCGTCAAAGCCGTCGAAACGGGAACGATTTCCAAACAGCAGGCGAAAGAGGTTTTCGCGGAAATGTGGGCGGGCGGAAAATCCGCCGATGCGATCATCGCCGAAAAAGGCTTGGCGCAAAGCTCCGATTCCGGCGAACTCGAAACGCTGATTTCAGGCGTCGTCGCCGACCCGAAAAACGCGGACGCCGTCGCGTCGTTCAGAAGCGGGAACGAAAAAGTCATCAACGTCCTCAAAGGACAAGTGATGAAAGCCTCCAAAGGCAAAGCGAATCCCGCCAAAGTCGACGAAATCATGCGCCGCCTCCTCGCGTAAACCGCGCGGGAACGCCTCGGAAAATTCGGCTTCCAGACCGTGCCGGAAACTTCAAACGTTTTCGGCTTCCGAAAAAAATTCGCGGCAGGCGTCTTTGTGGCGGAGATAGTCGTCGGGGTAGATGTCGCTTTCGCCCGCGCCGACGAGGGACAGCTCGCCGAACGCGCGGCGGCGGAAATTCCGCGCCGCTTCACGAACGCGTTCCGCGTCGCGATGCATTCCCGCCCATGCGCCGACTGCGCGCGAGACTTCTCCGAAAAATTTATCCGACGGAGCGAAACGCGCGCAGACGCAGATTTCCTCTTCTCCCGAGGGAGCGCTCTTCCACGGGATTTCCGGCATGAAAAAACCGCCGCCGTCCGGCTTCGTCTTGTCCGCCCTGCGCCCCGCCGAGAGCAGACGGCAGTTCCCGAGCGTCAGCCCGCACAGCACGAACGCGCCGTTCTGCCGACGCACGCGGGGATTCGACAGGCGCGGGAACACCACCCAGTTTTTGCACGCATCGCGAATGATCCAATCCTTGAAAAACCGCTCGTTGTCGCCGAAGCTGTCGCGTTCCTGACGCACTTCGTGCCGCCAGTTCCACAAGTCGAACTCCGAGTTCATGCGCGCCACGCAAGACAGCATCGACACCAAATCGCTGTCCGTGAATTTTTCGCGCTCCTGCGGCACGCGCAACAGCATCACGTTCGGCACGGCGTAAGCGCCGCGCGCGCCGAGGCTCGCCTGCTTCGCGACGAAATCCTCGCTCCAGTCGTCCGTCGCCATGAACCACGTCGTCGCCAAGTCCGACGAAATGTCGATCAGCCGCGTCGGGAATCCGTAGTGCTGCATGTGGCAGAGTTTTTCGAACGTCGTTCGGCAATCCCGAAAAAGCTCGGGAACGCGGTTCTGCGCGTCCTGAAAAATCTTTTTCTCGTTTTTGACGAACCCGCCGTCTCGGAAAATTCCGCCCGAACAGGTCGGGAAAAACGCGCATTCGCCGCGGAAAAAATAGCGCGCCGGACGTTTGCACTTGTCTCCGTCGCGCGCTTTGTCTCGACGCTCGAACTCCGCTTTCACTTCCGACGCGAGGCGAATCAGGTCGCCGAGACCGTCGAAAGTCTTCACGTTCGCCGCACCGCGCGGGAACGCCGCCGATCCGAATCGCGGAAGCATGTGTTTTTTCCTCCGGCTGATTAAAACAAAGCGGAAAAACCGACGACTGTTAAATCCGAAGGGTTAAGCACGGGATCACCAGCGTCTGCCTCACATCTCAAAACAACCCGTTGGAAATTCCGCGAAAAAATCGAAGTCGGCTCGAGAGCGGGATCAAGCTCAAGGTCTGCGTATTCATCATCGTTCAACTTAAGAAATTTTGAAGGCATCGTTGCCTCAAACGGTGTCCCTCCGTCCTCACCAAAGAGAATCGCGGAAAGCGCGAGCGTTTTAAAAATTCCGTCCTTGGGATAAACGATACAAGGATGAACTTTAACGCGATTATTAATGTGTTTTTTTGTTACGGGAGGATATACAACCGATCCGCCGACGATTTCGCATTCAAGTAAATAAGTCATTTTTGCTTTTTTTTCTTAGATTTGAATTTGTGTTTGTGTCTTTCCCATCGTTTACATCTCAAAATTCCAGCCCCGTCACTCGGGATCAAGGACAACGCGAAAGCCGCCGACGGCCACGTAGTATTGGTATATCATCGTCGGCCAGTCGGAACTGCTCCATTCCCACGCGTTCCCGAGCATATCGTAAAGTCCGAATGCGTTCGGCTCTTTCTGCCCAACAGGATGCACACGTCCGCCGCTGTT
>CAZWIK010000004.1:63736-67046 GCA_964633895.1 uncultured Enterobacteriaceae bacterium
GTCCGAATGCGTTCGGCTCTTTCTGCCCAACAGGATGCACACGTCCGCCGCTGTTCTCCGAAAACCATGCTGCGCGGTCAAGATCCTCTTTCGTATCACCGGTGTAATATTTCGTCGTCGTTCCCGATTTGCACGCATGAAGCCATTCCTCCGCCGTCGGCAGACGGTATCTCATGTTCTCGGGAATATGACCGAGCGCGCGTTCCCACTCTGTCAGTATTTCGCAGTATTTCTCCGCCTCTTCCCATGAAACCCCGTGTACAGGAAGATTCCAGCCTTTATCCCTGGACGGATTCTCGCCCATGATGCGTTCATATTGCCACTGCGTTACTTCATATTTCCCGAAAGAATAATTTTCCCCGGGAATTTTCACGCAGACGGGGGCGCCGAAATTCGCGACGAGAGTTTTGAGAAAAACTTTCAACTCGCCCTCTTCCCATGCGATGTTTTCTTTGGAAAGCGCGTCGTCTTTTTCGGCAAGCTGCGCCGAAGAAACCATGTTCGCCTTGTGCCTTAAAAACGCGTCTTCCAGCGCCTTCGCCCACGCGCTTTCTTTGGCGTCGAGCACCGACGCCTTTTCGCACAGCGCGGTGTAGGCCGCGTCGTCGTAAAGTTCGCGATTCATCACGCGAAGCTCTTCCGCGAGTCCGTCGCGCAGCGTCTTCGTCTCCGCGCATTCCTTGCGGAAACGTTCGAACACCGCCTGCGATTCAGGCAGATACTGCCGCGCAAATTCCTCGCGATTTTCCGGAGCGGAAAATGCGGCGGGAACGCCGAACACCAACGCGGCGGCGATTAAACCGATCTTCATTAAAGTTTTCATTTTTTTGCCTTTGTAATTCTTTTTTTTCACATTCGCGTTCCCGAGAACGTCATTGTTTTTTCAAAAAAGCCTCGTCCTCTGCGGCAAGCTTGTCGGAAGAGAGGACGCCGATTTTGAACTGCGAATAAAAATCCGTCAGCTTGTATCGAAGGAACCAATACTCCGTCGCGAGATCCAGCCACCGGTGTCCCGCCGCCTGAAACACGTCGTTCTTTTTCGGGTCGATGTTTTCATCGCGCAAGGTTTTCAACAGCTCTTCGAGGTTCGCTTTCGCTTCAAGATAGTCTCGGCGGGCGGAAGCGACGCGTTCCGCGAGATTCGGCATCTGCGCTTCGCCGAAACTCGTCAGCAACGCATAACCGCGGGAACGCTCTTCTTCGCTCAATTCATCTTCCGCGGGGAAAATTTCGCTCTGCAGACGGGAACGTATCCGCTGCTTCTCGTCATTTTCCATTGCTTTCAATTCCTCGACGCGCGCTTGCTCACGGCGTTTCTCCTCTTCGACGCGCGCTTGCTCACGGCGCTGCTCTGCCTCGATTGCAGAAGCGCACGACGCGAGAAGCGGGAGCGCGAGCGCGGCGACGAGAATGTATGCTGATTTTCTTGTCTTCATAATAAAAAATGTAATTGAAATTCAATGACGGGAACGCCCGTTCAGCTTTCGAGGAAATCCGAAGCGGAACGCTTGCGCGAGGCGTCGGGATCGCCTTCCGTCATGTCTTCCAGAGAAAATTTCGTCGGATCTTCCGCAAGCTCCACCGACATGTCTTTGATCGTCCCCAAAATGTCCGTCAACGTCCCGATTTCGCCGAGCGCCTTGTTCATCTTCACCTGTTCGAGCTGAAGTTCGAGCTTGCGCCGAATCGAGCGAAGTTCCTGCGTCTTCGTCTTCAAAACGCCTTGGCGGATTTTCACTTTTCGGACGATTTTTTCGTTCGTCGATTTCTGCTTTTCCGCAAGTTCGACACGTTCCAGCGCGTCCGCGACCTTGTCTTTCAGCTCGTCCTCGTCCAACTCGAACCCGTTGATCTTCACCGGAAACGAGCCGCCCTCGCCCGTCGCGATCTTGTATTGCTTTTTTGCTTCTTCCAGAAACTTCGAGTAGCGGCGGATCGCGAAGTCCGCTTCTTCGCCTTTGCGCTCCGCCTGTTTTTTCAAACGGAGAAACGCTATGTCCTGCGCTTCGATTTTTTCGCGGAGAACGCCGCACTGCGCGATCGCGTCCTGCAAGAAATATTCGGGATAGCGGCGGATGTTTTCCGGCGTCCACTCCGCATCCTGCCGAGCGCGTTCCCGCTGTTCGGCTTCGCGCACGACGCGCGGCTTATCTTCTCTGCGCGCATTGCCGTTCGACGGTCCCGCGTCCGCGGGAACGGAAGCACCGAGCGCGAGCAAAAAAATCATCATGACTGTTTTTTTCATAAGAATAATAATCGGTTTCGAGAAAATGGCTCATTCGCGGGAACACCGCGTTCCCGCAAGAAAAAAATGGCTCATCTCGCAAAGTCGATTTTGCAAAAAAAAACGGTTGGCAACGTTTTTCTCGCGTTCCCGCGTCGCTCGGCTCGAAAAAAAACAGAAAAAAACGTTCCCGCGGACGCGCCTTCCGAAGTTTTTTTCTTGTCGCGAAAAGGCGGGAACGGTGGAATGAAAAGTTCCGTATGTCCGAACCTTACACGCCGCCGACGAAAAAGTCCTTTTCCCTGAAAGCGCTCGCGCTTTGGGGCGAACGGCTCGCGTCCGCGCCGGCGGCGGATTGGGAAAAAAGTTTTTCGGAAAAAACGCTCGGCGACGGGCGGCATCTTTACCGCACCGCGAAAGTCGCGGAAATCATTCTTGGCGCGAGCGACGCGTCCGTTGTTTTCCGCGTTCCCGCGGAAACGCCGCCGCTGCTTCAGATCCTTTTCGATTTCGACGGGAAAGGCTTCATTCACTGGCGGTGCGGCTCGTCCGCGCCGCGCGCGGAATCCGCGCCGTTCGCCGTCGCGGGGCTTTACGTCATCGAGGAATTCGTCGCGTCGGAATACCCGAACCTGCCGCTTTCCGCGGGAACGGAAAACGCAGAAGAGAAAGCGGGCGCGGGAACGGGAACGCCGCAAGCCGCCGCGCCGGAGCCGCCGACGCCGGAACGCCCCGATCGCCGCTTGCGCGTGAATTTTTCTTCGGCGGAAAACGAACTGTCCTTCACCGCCTCATGGCGTAGCGAAACGCGCGGGAATGCGGACGAAAACGCGCTGAAAAACGCCGACGCTACGTTCCCGCTCACGCCGAACGAGCGGGCGCAGCTTCTCCGTCTGATCGCCGCCGCGCGCAAAGCCGGATTCGCGTTCAGCGCGGAACGCGGTGCCTACGTGCTCGCGGGAACGCCGCGCGCCGTCCGCTTCGTGGGAGAATTTCTTCCGCTCTGGCAAAACCGTTTTGAAATCGACGGCGGGCAGTGCCTCGGCGCGTTCTCGCAGTCCGCGCGGGAAATCGACGCGCGGCTGC